>CAZPUW010000257.1:0-4728 GCA_964589795.1 uncultured bacterium | reverse complement strand
ACATTTTCATTTTCCGTTGACAGATTTTCTTGGCTGCGGTACGGTGTATCGTTTCGCAATATTATCGACTCAACCGTAAACTTCTCTTTCAACCAGCCGATAATCTGCGGTTTCCACGACTCCATTCCCGCAGTCACAACTTGAATAACGAAACTTGTATCATACCGGTCAATCGTCAATCCCGGTAACGAATCAGCTTCCGCATAAACCAACCGGCATACTTTCCCAAACCCAATTCTTTCCCGATACAGCGCGGCGGTGTTCAATCTTTGTTTCAACCATATAACATCTGGAAGCGTTTTCGATGTAGTCAGTATTCGTCCCGCTAACAGCGAGTGCGGGTTGGTATGGGCAAAACCGATGTGTTCTTGTCGGGGTGAGATAAGGTGGACAATTCCACCGGTGGGTAGTGTGATAACCGGTGTAACAAATTCATTCGCGTATATCCAGCGATGGCCCCCGTGCAGACGCTTGATCGCTGACGGTGAAATAATCGCATCCATGGTGGAAGCGATTTCACTCACTCCGGTAGAACCTTACCGTATATTGCTGAAGCCCTAACAAATTCCCTGAACAACGGGTGGGCTGAAGTGGGTCGTGATTTGAATTCAGGGTGAAATTGGCATGCAATAAAAAATGGATGCGACGGTAATTCAATCATCTCGACCAGCTTATTATCTGGTGACAATCCTGAGAAGACCAACCCTTTCGCTTCTAATAAATCGCGGAATTCATTATTGACTTCGTAACGGTGCCGGTGACGTTCAGTGATTGCTTCCCTGCCAAATATTTTACGAGCGAGCGAACCGTCCTTTAGGAAACAGGGGTAACTGCCAAGGCGCATCGTACCACCTTTATTTTTTACGCTACGTTGTTCAGGCATTAAGTCGATTACCGGGTACTTCGATTTCTTATCGAACTCGTAACTGTTCGCGCTTTTCAAATGAGCATCGTTCCGTGCAAATTCAATTACCGCGACATGCAATCCAAGGCATAATCCCATGTACGGAATCTGATGCTTCCGCGCATATTCCACGGCAAGAATTTTTCCTTCAATACCTCTATTACCGAAACCGCCGGGTACCAGAATCCCCGCGACTCCACCAAGCTTCTCATGAATATTTTCTTTGGTTAGTTCAGCCGACTCTATCCATTTCAAAACCGGTTTCACCCCGACTTCTCCCCCGGCATGCATAAACGATTCTATCATCGATTTGTATGCGTCGTGCAATTCAACATATTTGCCGCAAATCGCTATCGGTACTTCTTTTTTCAAATTAGCAAGACGTTTTACCGCATTTTTCCAATCTGTCAAGTTCGGCTTCTGTGTTTTTGGTAAATGCAGCAAATCAACAACGATATCACCCAGACCATTCGCCTCTAACAATAACGGTACTTCGTAAACGATATCGACGTCGGGTACCGGTATCACGTTTCGTGGACGGACGTTACAGAACAAACCGATTTTCTTGCGGATATTTTCGTCGAGCGACATTTTTGCCGCTGTCCTGCAGAGCAATACATCCGGTTGGATACCCAATTCACGCAAATATTTTACCGAGTGTTGCGTTGGCTTGGTTTTTAGTTCTCCAGCGGTCGGAATAAGTGGCACCAAAGTTAAATGAAGGTAGCAACACTGATGTGGATTGAGTTCCATTCCGATTTGGCGAATCGCTTCGAGGAACGGTTGTGATTCGATATCGCCAACTGTACCACCGATTTCAATAATTACAACGTTTGTCGGTGGGGTGGCTACGGCAAAAATTCTCGACTTGATTTCATCGGTGATATGTGGAATGACTTGAACGGTAGCACCGAGATAGTCCCCTGCGCGTTCCCGTTCTATAACGGTTTTGTAAATCTGTCCGGTAGTGGTGTTGTTTAGCCGGCTCATGTTTTCATCTAAGTAACGTTCATAGTGTCCAAGGTCAAGATCAGTTTCTCCGCCGTCATCCGTGACGAATACTTCACCGTGTTGGTACGGTGACATAGTACCCGGATCTACATTCACATAAGGGTCCAGTTTAATCATCGCGACATGGTTACCACGCGCCTTCAGCAACCGACCCAACGATGCCGCACAAATCCCTTTTCCTAATGCGGAAACAACTCCACCGGTAATAAAAACGAATTTCGCTTTCGTATTGACCACGTTACGACCTGTTCATTTAGTGATTTTAGTTGTCTATGAATTATTCAATACCGCGTTCGCGTAACAATTTTTCTATCTTCATTACATCTGCCGGAACATCTACTCCGAACGAGATTCTGTCGGTTGTCACGATTCGGATTTGCCATCCGTATTCGAGAAAGCGAAGTTGTTCCAACCCTTCCCGAAGTTCTAATGGGGAGGGGGGGTGGGCGCAAAACCATTCTAACGCATCACGCCGGTAACCATACAACCCGATATGAAGCATTGCCGGTGGAAACCCCGGTGAGTTACCAATGCGGGGAAAGGGAATCGCGCCACGTGAGAAATACAATGCATTACCGTCTCTACGAACGACAACTTTCACTGCCATCGGATTATTTAATATTTCGTACTCGAATTGCGGTACAGCTGGTGTTACAATTGGTGGATGCTCATCAGATTTGAGTGCGGCTATCACCAAATCAATCGCTGCCGGGTCGATAGCCGGTTCATCCCCCTGAATTGATAATATGTAATCCGCTTCCATGTCCCGAATTGCAGCGCCAACGCGATCAGTCCCACTTGGTAATGCCGGGTCAGTCATCACCGCATCGCAACCGATTGCACGAACGACTCGGGCGATTTCTTCACTGTCCGTCGCCACGATAACTTGATTCAAAGTGGTCGATAACCTTGCCCGTTCAATTACGCGGACAATCATCGGTTTCCCCATAATCGGAACCAATGGCTTGCGTGGAAACCTTGTAGCGGCTAAGCGTGCAGGTATTACACCGATAACTTTCATTCGGAGTCCTCAACTTCTGTACGGTTGGATTCAGTCAGTTTACCCGGAACGATGCGGGGGAATGCGAAAAATTCGCCAATTCTTTGTGGTGCATTTGCCAGTGCGACTTCTTGGGGTAACGAAGGACGGACAACGTCTTCACGCCAAATATTTTCCGCATCGAACGGATGTTGCATCGGTTCCAGTCCACTCACGTCGATTTGTTCGATACGGTTTACGTATTCCACAATCTTGCTAAGGTCTTCCCGAAGTCCTTCCAATTCCGATGCGGAAACTTCCAAGTGGGCTAAGTCGGCTAATTTTGCTATTTCTTCTTTAATGAATTCACGCATGGAGCAATTTCCGGAAACTGAACCTTTATGTAACATTTGCGTCTTGCCGTAGTGTTACAGCAAGACGCAAGAACGGTTGAACAGTGTAGATATCAAGTGCGAATGAAGATGACCGACCTCGAAGTTTTTGTCAACGCCCACGGTGGTTCGGAGAGGAACCATTGATAGATTCCTTGAATGACATAACCTTCTTTTTCGATTTTTTCTTTATGGCGTTCGATGGCTTTCTTGATATTGTTACCATCGCCGATAACTTCGTAGGAAAATACTTTGCCAGCATCGGTACGGATGACCTGAGCATTGTAATTGTCGGGTGGTTCAATATCGACCATAACTTTTGAAGAGAAGGAGCTTGTTTCTAACAGCATTCGCGTATTTGGTGCGAAAGTCAATCCTTCTTTCGAGATGGAGCTGATTAACTTCGAAAACGCTTCTTCCAATCCGACTATTTTTCCAAATACCGTTGTTACGGGAAGCCAGAAAAAATGCTTAGCGTTCCAATCTTCTTCTTTTTCGTCGTAGTCTGCGTATGCAGGCATTTCAGGTTTACGCCATCCAATCGCCATAGGTTTCTCCCCTTAGATTGAACTGATTGAATATCTTGAAAAAACAAGTTAAAACAAAAATACTAAAATGCTTGTGTTGGTTAACCCCACCAGCCGAACAAGTCCCAATCTATTTTCTCTTTTTCATCGAAAACGACCCCTTCTTTCTCCAGTAACTTTCTTTGTAAATCACCGGCTGCGCCTAATTTGCGCAGTGAAAGGGTTCCTTTACGATTTATTACCCGTTGCCACGGTACTTTCGTCGAACGTTTGTGCGAAAGCGCAAACAGCGCATATCCCACAACCCGTGCCGCACCCGGTATGCCGGCTAACTGAGCGACATGACCATAATTCGTTACGCGGCCACGCGGAATCCGTTGCACAACTTCGTAAATTCTTGTGTATAAGTCACTTGCGTCTGAAGTAGTGTCTTCGGAATGAACTGCACTTTTACCTGTGGCACTTAGCTTAATAGTAACTCCCGATTCTTATTACTACAAGTGTTAAGAGACGAGCCGGTCAAAAAGACCGGCTCACTCATTATTTACCGCTTGCGACCTTTTCCACTCTTTTTCGGGTTGGTTTTCTTCGCAACCGTTTTTTTAGTTGTTGCCTTTTTGACCGGTTTCTTTGCTTTCTTCGCCGGTACCGCCTTCGCGACTGTCTTCTTCAGCGCTTTTTTGATTGCTTTCGCCGCTACTCTTTTCTTAGCAACGACTTTTTTCGCAACCGTTTTTTTTGCTGATTTCTTTTCCGGTTTCACATTTGCTTCTTCCGCCTTCAATGCCGCTTGCGCCGCCGCAAGTCGTGCAATTGGAACCCGGAACGGGCTGCAAGAGACATAGTCGAGACCGGTTTCATCGCAGAATTCGATGGAAGATGGTTCGCCGCCGTGTTCGCCGCAAATACCGACCT
>CAZPUW010000256.1:0-4747 GCA_964589795.1 uncultured bacterium | reverse complement strand
CGTTTCTTTTGCCGGTGTCCATGTAAATTGGAAATAGAAATGATAGGCATCTTTGTAAATTTTGAGTACGTCTTCGTATTTGAGTGGCCAGGGCCGAGTCAGGTGGTACTGCAACTGCGCCATTGATTCCTGCGGGCTTTCCGCATTCATCATAATCTTCACCGGGCCGAGTGAAATTTCGCCGCCGAATAGCGGTGAAAAAAGTATGTAGAGATAGCTACGAATCGTGCCGTGAGTACGATTTACGATATCCTTAAGTTCGACTCTCCCTTCTGGAGAGATAATCGACTTAGTTTCGGATACAGCGATATTTTCAATCGGTACTTCTTGCATATTCACTCCTTACCGTTGAGTTCCTACTCGTTCCTGTGATAATTTTTCCTCGACGCGGGCATGTACTTGGCCAATTTCGACGCGGCGTTCATAGCGCGCGAACAACCATTTTGTCTCGATATGGACTGCGACTGCTACAAAGTTCTCACCTTCCATGTATGCCGCGCTTTCACCCATCCCGATTAATGCGTCGCTCTCTTCAAAAATTTTGCAAATCCGTTGGACGTCGCTATCCAAATCGCTGTGTAACACATCGATACAACCCGGAATATTTTGTAACAACAATTCCCAACTTTCGATGCGGGTTCTTGAATGGCCCGAAACCAATGGGTTGTTTTTCATCCTCGTCACTCTTCTAAGTTGATGGGAATGCTTGGCAAAAGTAATGAAATCCGGTTCCATTCCTCGAAACGGTACGGCGTTATAACGCCTCCGTTCTTTTGTACCAAGCGTTGTACCGCAAATAAACCGATGTCCGTCCCCCCGGCTTCCGCACGGAAGAACGGGTCAAACAGCCGCGCGAGAATTTCCGGCGACGATTTCGGGCCGTTGTCATTGACCCGTACTACTGTTCCACTCCCCGAATAATTCTGCCGTAGCGCTTCCAGCATCAGCACTTGTTCCGGTTCCGGAAGCGATAAGCCGTCCAGTGGACTCGCTTCAATCATAATTTCGCCGTTTGCATCGACACTATCAATAGCGTGAACCAATAAATTTAACAAGATTTGCAAGAATTGGTCAGGATTGACGAACACGGTGACCTGATTGGCGCTCTCCACAAACTTGACTTTGAGCTTCTTCACCGTTATCCGGCTTGACATAAGTTCTACGGCCTGTTCGTAAATCGCCGCTACCTTCACCAGTTCCGGTTGTTCCCGGCTTACCCGGATTGCCGCAAAGAATGATTGGAATAACCGGTTAAGGCGTTGAACTTGGCTGGTGATACGATGCAGCATCTCTACCGCCGTGTGCGTCTTGTCCAACTTCATTTCAATGAGCTGGGTCATCCCCGAAATACTTGCAAGCGGATTGCGAATGTCGTGTGCCAGCGCCGATGCCAGAATCTCCATTGAGGCCAGTTGTTCCAGCCGGATCCGCTCTTCCTGCATGTGTTTTATCAGCGAAATATCACGGAAATGGATGACGGTTCCAACTTTCCGACCCAACCGGTTCGTGCGCGTCGTCACTGAGTAACCGATTTGAATCCGGTTGTAGTTCATATCAAATGCAAGCTCGTACGTCCGCCACGGCTTCTCTTCACCGGCATGTTGCATGATTTCCATTGCGATGCTTTCGCCGAAAATCGATGCCAGTGTCGATCCGAAAACGATATCGTTCGTCATCCCCATAATTTCGCGGGCGGCTTTGTTCATAAACTCCAGCCGTCCGTTCAAATCTATGGTGATTACCCCTGAATACAGCGAATCCAGAATACTGCGGCTGAACATGTGTACCGCTTCTTCGAGACGGTGTAACTGTGTCAGGTCGTGGAAAACGATGGTTCTACCGCAAACGTCGCCAGACTCATTCCTGAGTTCGGTCAGCGAGCTTTCGATAATCATCGGCCCGCGAAGCGTTTCCACGTGTAATTCGCGTGACACGATAAAACTTGAAATCGGTGAATTCAGGATAAGTTCTTCCGCTTCCGCACCAAATACGTCCCGTAGCGGTACATCCTGTATTTGCGACGACTCCAGCCCAAGTGAAATAATAGCCGACCGGTTTGCGAAAATGATCCTACCATCCTCCAACACCGATATGACGCCGATACCGATGGAATCGATGATATTCTTCGCTTGTGTCGGCATACCAAAAATCGGTGCATCGCTCGACCCGTTATTTTCATTGTTCCGTACGAATGACGATTCTATTGCATCGATAACATCTAATAAAAGCCTTACCGATAGCGGTCTGCGCAATAAAAATGACGCACCGGTAAGGGTTAAAAATTCGAGTGAATTGCGTTCTGTATCATCGGTGACAGCAATCCAAGTGACCGGCATGTCGTTTGGCAGTTCGGTTCGACGGCGGAATTCATCGACAATTTCGGTATATCCAAGTTCGGATGGGGGATCGTTCAGAATGAAAATCGAGTTGCGATGTTGTGGGGAAACCCAGTCCAGCATGGCGGAAACGGTAGGAAAGGCGAAAACATTACGACCAGCGTACTCCATCGCACGGGTGTAGGATTTCCGGAGACGCTCATCCGGTTCGACCAGAAGGATTGAGTCGATTTTCACTCTTCTCGATTTACTTGCTGAAAGTTACGCGAAATAACACCAATTGACTAAGCTTTATCTCTGCAAAACGAATTTTAGCATGTACACAAACAGTGACATGCGTAATAAACTAACTGAGTCAGTAGCACTATGTTTCTCTTCAATCAATATAAATTCAAAACATAGTTCCTACAAGGTTTGCAGAAAATTATTTTCCGTTAAAGTGATGAATATCACTCATGAATCAACTTTATCATCTGAGTTCGATGGGTCGTAATTTGGTAAGTACGGTTTGTATAACAATTTGCTTTGTTTATACACAAAACACGTTTTTCATTTCATCCGTATCTTTTTTGTCTTTCCGTAGGATAGGATTTATCCTGTCCCTTAACAATTTCATTATCTATTTCTTGTATTTCATCTTTTGTCATTCCCCATGGCCCATGGCCCCTTGCCCGTTGACCTACTTCACCAACTGCACTTTCCGCACCACCCGTTCTCCACTTCCCCCTTTCATCGAAATAAAATATGTCCCGCTTGCCAATCCGGTCGCATTCCATCGGTACACATGATTCCCCGCCGTCATTGTTTGTGTAAACAAATCTCCCACTTTCCGTCCCACTTCATCCATCACCGAGAGCGTTATCCGTTCCGGTTTTGGCAGTGAAAATCGAATTGTCGTAGTCGAATTAAATGGATTGGGATAATTCGCTTGCAGTGAAAATGAACCCGGCAACGCTTGCCACACTATTTTCTGGCCAACTGAAACTGGCTGTGTTGTTCGGTACACACCCCGCTCTGTTGCGCAATACAAATGACCCGACGGATCAAGTTGTATATCAAACACGGAATAAATATTCAATCCGGCACCAATATCTTCCCACGTAACACCTTCATCTGTCGACCGATTTAGTCGCATTTGACCTAAGGAATCTGCCCAATACGGAACATATAGTGTGCCTGTAGAGTCTATTTGGAAATTTTCAATTTCACCATAATTAATATTGATGTGGCTTGTCTGTGACCACGTTTCTCCTTCATTTGTCGATTTGAATATAACCGTATCGCACGTGGCGTAAATCGTACCGTTTGGGCTTACATCAAACCAATCGAATCGAATTAAGTCTAAAGGATCGGGTGCGCCAAAATATAATGGAATAAGCTCCCACGAACTTCCGTAAGTCTGGAATCGATACAGATAATTCATATCCCAACTGATGTAGGTGTTGCCGGATTTACGAGTTCGGTACAGAAACATACTTGAGTTATTTGAACCAAATTGAATCCAATGTTCACCACCATTGTTTGTATAAATAGGTCCATTTCGATTTGTATTAGCGATGATTCGCGAGTTTGATTCAAAAAAGAGATCATAAACCCAACTACTGTCAAGCAAGTCGTGAGACCACAGAGTCCAGCTTACTCCATGGTCGGTTGACCTATAAACCCCGCTTCTGTATGCATATAAATCACCTTGAGGTGATTCCGTCATTTGACAATCAAGCATACCAGATGCACCAGCGCTATTAAGTTGCACCCAATCATTCGAACCGCTCATGCATCGATAGAATCCTGTCTGCGCTGAGTAGAACCGATTACCGAATGAATCGACAAAGAAATGACTCCACTTATCTCCGTCGGGACAAGTTGCTCCTCGTGTCCAAGTTATTCCATTATTTGAGGAACGTACGAGTGAATTTTGTGAAAGTGAGACAAGAAATTGATTCGAACGAATAAAAGCTGATTCCGGTGATAGGTCGGTACAACGAACCCAAGAATCACCATAATTGAAGACCATATACCAACAACCATAACTACCTACAGTAATTGTGCTATCATTTATCATTATGCCACAGTATGCATCGAAATAATTTTGAGTTGATTCAGGGTAATCCTTCCGTTGCCACGTCGCTCCGGTATCACGTGATACCCATAAACCTTGATCAGTTTCTATATAAGTTGTTCGAGCCGAACCAAACATGCCCACTATGAACACCGAGTAAATATCCGGGTAACTCGGTTGAAAATTTGTCCAGTGAACACCGTGATCCACGGACCTATAAATGCCAAAGTAAATGGGAACTATCAGTATGTCATTTGTTGTCACTAAAAAATCTTGTGGATTGTCACTCGTAGAATAAGGTAAAATATTTGTCCAACTGACACCACCATTTGTCGACTTGCGTAACTCGGTT
>CAZPUW010000255.1:0-4775 GCA_964589795.1 uncultured bacterium | reverse complement strand
GGATCGCGTTCCATTTCTTCGCGTAAACCGATGGTGATTGCGTCGATGTAGGTTACGACTTCACCACGTCCCTTGTCTGCCACTGTTTTCCTCCGGTGGTAACATCATGGGGTTCTTTTATTACCCCCAGTTAAATTTTAAAACAATTTCGGTACTTCGCGGTATGCCGCCCACAGTTGTGGTTCTTCATCGGCATATACGCCGAGTGCGGCTTCATACCCTTCCGGTACCGGTTGTTCCAGCGCCCAATCTACTGCTTGATCGATTTCCGATTCGACGCGCTGATCAATCTTACTCAATTCGGCTTCGCTGAGAACGCCCTCTTCCTGCATCCGTTTTTGGAACCGCAAAATCGGATCTTTCTTTGCCCACTCTTCAAACATTTCTTTCGGTACGTAGAATGCATCATCGTGTGCGGAGTGTCCGTGCATCCGCATCGAAATACTTTCAAATAATGCCGGGCCGTTTCCTTCGCGGGCACGTTCGACCAACGATTTGGTGACGGCATATACGGCTTCCACGTCGTTCCCATCGCACACATAACCGGGGATACCATACGCCACCGCACGGTCGGCTAAGTGTTCACAGTGGTATTGGTGTTTGATCGGTGTCGAGTACGCAAATTGATTATTCTCGATACAGAGTACCATTGGTGATTTCACAACTGCGGCGAAATTGAGCGATTCGTGGAAATCGCCAATAGACGCGCCACCGTCGCCTATATAAGTCAACACGACCTTTGGCTCGTTGCGCATTACATAGGCGTATCCGATACCGCACGCAACGGGAAGATTCGCACCGAGGTGGCTAATCATGCAGGTGATTTGCTTCTTGAAATCGCCCATGTGCATGTTGCCTTCTTTGCCGCGTGTCGGCGCGGTAACCCGTCCGAGATATTGCGAAAAGATGTTGCGCAGTAACTGTCCGCGGGTGATGTGCGCGCCCATATCACGGTGCATCGGCACCAGATAATCTTCGGGATTGAGCGAGTACGAACTGCCGCAAGCAGTCGCTTCCTGACCGGCACCGGTATAGACACCGCCGACAATTTTACCCTGCCGGTAGAGCTTAATGACACGGTTTTCAGTACCGCGCGTCAGCTTCATCAGGTAGAGCAGCTCAAGGCGTTGTTCGTGCTTCAGTCGGTATTTCGCCGGTAACACCAACTCGGTAGATGGTCTGGCACCACCGCCGGCAACATGCAGCAACGCACCATCGCCGACCGTCAGCACAAGGTCTTTACCGGTATCCAGTGTTTTCACCGGCGGTTTAATAATTGCCGGAGAATAATTGTTTGCCGCTTTCGTGGCGGTTTTCGGTTCGGGTACTTTTGCCTTAGGGGGCATCGGTTCTGTCACTCCCATTTTTTCGTGTAGCAGGTGTATTCACCGGCTGTAAAGCAAATCACTTTTAACAATTTCGTTGGATAGACAGCCGCGTCTAACCTATCTTTTGATAATAAGGAACGGAATATATCGAAGCAACCGGAAACAGACAAGAAATACCGCTCGGAGGTATTCTTTCCGTTAAATCAAAACAAGTTCACGAAAAATTATACGGGTACTGACTGCGAGCGTTGGAAAAGAAGAGGTTAAACACGCAAGAAAATTGTTAGCACAATCTTTCCGTGGGTACTTACCTTGGTTAAGCACAACTACCAGTGGAGTTTATAATGACCGGTCTAATTGTTGGCGTTGTTGTCCTTTTACTTGCGATTCAATACTTCACACACGACCAAAACGTCGAATGGAAACAAGTTGGTATTTGGCTACTCCTCTCTTATATCCCATTTATACTAATCATGTTTGCCTCATTATTCCTTGTCGTCAGTGGCGGGATGGAGAAGATTCCGTGGTGGTTGATGCTAATTGCCGGTATTGCGCAATTGGGAATGTTGTATTATTTCCTGCAACGCGACTACGGCAATAACACCGCGCTTAAAATCGTCGGGTCTTATACGGGCGTGATGATACTCTTCGGATGGATAATATGAGCGGAATGGCACTCCGGTTCCTCATTTCTTCGCTGGTCCTCATCGGCATCATTGCAATCATGACCCGGCACCGCGAGCGGGATTGGACCATGATTGTAATGTGGACACTGGCAACCCATCTCCCCGCCTTCATACTCTCAATATTGTTTCCGGAAATGAAAGCGATACCGATTGTTGCATCTGGAATGCTTGTCGGTGTACTCATTTTGTATTTTTACCTTCAACAGGCCTATGAAAAACGTACGGCGTTGATTGTTTGTATTGCATTTACCGCGTTTAAAATCCTGTTTCACACGTTTTGGCGAAGAATTGTGCAATAAGTTCGGCAAAAGATAATTGTTAGTAGAATAATTGCTTTGGACGGTATTAGTTATCCTGCAACCCCCATTCTACGTTACAAAACCCATATACTTGCTCTTAGCGGGAAAATACTCTACTTTTACAGGTTGCATTTAGATACTGGAATCCGGCTATCAGAGAGGGTTGCCGGAGATTTTTGCCGCTTTGCGGCGTTTAACATACATATTTTGTTTCGATAAAGGGCGTTTCGCTATGATGCAAACGATGCGCGAGAACACGAAGAAAATCCTATGGATTATCATCTTCGCGTTCCTGGCAACAATTATTTTCGCTTGGGGTAAGGGTGGTTTCGATAAGACCGGCCGTTACCGCAGCGGTGTTTTGGCTTCAATCAACGGTCAGAAAATCTTTCAGGATCAGTTCGACAAGCAGGTTGAGCAGCGCGTCCAACAGGAACGCGACAAGAGCAAGGACAAGAATGCGGAAGTGGACGAAAACAAAGTCCGTCAAATCCGCAGTGAAGTCTGGGATCAATCCGTCAATCAAATTTTGTTGAACGATGAGCTTGACCGGCTTGGAATCAAAATTGGTACCCGCGAAGTCGCCTACGAACTCGAAAACAATCCGCCCCAATTCGTACAGCAAGCGGAGTACTTCAAGACGAATGGTAATTTCGATCAAGCGAAGTACATGGACTTCCTGAAAAATCCGCAGGCAGTCAATGAAGTGATTATGCTCGAGCAAGATACCGAAGCACGGTTGCGCCAGTCGCGGCTTATCGATCAGGTTACCGCTTCGGCACTGGTATCGCCCCGCGAAATGTGGAACGAATTCACCGATAAAAACACTTCATTCAAAGTCAAATATGTCCGTTACCCCGTGGATGTGTCGCCCGCAGACTCGAATTTGATTTCGAAGTCGGAACTGGAAGCCGAATACAATGCGCGGATAAAAGAATTTCAAAATCCCGAAGAACGCAAAGTGTGGTTTGTCCGGTTCCGTGAAGCGCCGACCGTAAGCGACAGCGAGCACGCGAAAGAACAGGCGGATGAAATTTACGCCCGTGCGAAAAAAGGGGAAGATTTCTCCGAACTCGCGCGCACATATTCCGAAGACAACAGCGCCGCCAATGGCGGTTCATTGGGTTCATTCGCGCGCGGGCGCATGGTGAAACCGTTTGAAGAAGTTGCATTCAATACTCCGGTCGGCGAAATCGCACCACCGGTGAGGACGCAATTCGGCTGGCACATCATCAAAGTAACCGGACACAAAGACGCCAAACCCGGAAAGAAGGGGAAGAAGAGGAAACCCGACGAGCCGGCTCAACAGGAAGAAGTGGAAGCGTCGCACATTTTATTTAAGTTTGCAGCTTCGGTTGAGACCAAAGACAATGTTCGCGACCGGGCGAAAGAGTTTGCTACTGCCGCACAAGCGAAACGTACCGACATTCTCAATATCGCAAAGCAATACAGCGTGAATGTCGACACCAGCGGTTTCTTCCGTCAAGAAGGTGGTTCGGTACCGAAGTTGGGACGCTCGATTGTCGTCGCCGGATTTGCATTCGACAATAAGATTCATGCCGTATCGTTCCCGTATTACATTCGCGACACATGGGTAGTTGTCGGTGTAACGGAAATCAAGCCGGCGGGACCGCGACCGATTGCAGATGTGAAGCGAACGTTAATCGACCAGTTGGTGCGTGATAAAAAAGCGAAGCAAGCGTGGGAACGCGCGCAAAACGCGAAGCACATGGGCAGTTCACTGGAACAAATTGCCGCGAACCAAGGGTTGAAGGTTGACACATCGACAACAATTCATGCGTCGGATTACCTTCCGAATGTTGGCCGTGAAATTGACTTACTGGAAGGGGCGAAGACGGCGCCAATCGGTGCATTGTCCGGGCCGGCACGCGGTCGCTCGGGTGTGTATCTGTTCACCGTTACCGAACGCTCTCCAGCCGATTCAACGCAATTTAACGGCCAGTTGACACAACAGATGAACCAGACATTGCAGAAGCGGCAACAGCAGTTGTACAACGATTATCTTGCCAATCTGAAGAAGAAGGCGAAGATAGAAGATTACCGCTACGTGATGTACAGCGATTTTTAAGCCGGTTGGAAATTGTAACGAAAAGGCGCACGTGAGTGCGCCTTTTTTGATAGAGTCGATTTGATTCGGGTGTATAAGAAAACAGTCCACAACCGCTTACTGTAGTAAAATCCGAAGTGTTAGTGGGGGAGGCCCATCATAGTAAATATGAGATTGTTCCAGCGTAACATTTTTAGTGATTACAGAATCTGCTTTGACAACCACACTATCAACTATAACCGCCGTATAGCCGACCATACTGAAACGCAATTTATATATTCCGGGTGGAATATGTAAAACATATAGGCCATCCCAATCGGTTTTCGTACCAGTTATTAATACGGAATTCAGTTCGAAAGACAGTAGCGATGCACTCGGTGCAGATTCGGTAATT
>CAZPUW010000254.1:0-4782 GCA_964589795.1 uncultured bacterium | reverse complement strand
ACGATAAAGCCAGCGGTCTGTTCCTGCAATACATTGGCAATCGCTTTGCTTCCGGGCAAATCGAGCCCTGCAGTCGGTTCGTCCCACAATAAAAATGTGTCGCGGGAGTAAATACTGGACGCAAGCGCCACTCGTCGCGCTTCACCACCCGACAGCGTAAATGGATCACGATTCAGGAATAGCTCCGGTTCCAAACCAAACCATCTAAGACGCACAGAAGAAAGTTGCTCGTTTACCGAAGGGTCAGGGCCGCCAATCTCTTCACGAACACTCGACGTTAAAAACGCGATTTCAGGAAATTGAAACGAGAGCGATGTCATTGGGAATGCCGGAGAACGCCTTATTTCACCGGAATCCGGTTTCAGTACTTTTCCCAACAATGCAAGCAACGAAGTTTTACCCGAGCCGTTGTCGCCGATAACACCAATGCGCTCCCCTTCTCGGATAACCAACTTATCAATCTGTAACCGGTTTTTTTCTTCCCCCTTAACGACAACATTTTCGACCCGAATTTCATTACCGGAATTGATTTCCGGTTTCCCCTTTACCGGTACGTGGTAAAAATTCTCCGTTCCTATTCCTACTTCTTTTTTTCCATCAAAAAGAACTTTTCCTTTTTCCAGAACAATCGTTCTTGGGAAAAGCGCGGCTTCGCGTTCATTGGGGGTCAACCACAATACCGTACACGGTTCATTGAGTGCTTCTTCAATCATTGCTTTGCGCCGGGGGGGGTATAGGTACATTGCCGGTTCGTCGTAGATAAGCAATTTTGGTGAAAGGATGCGAATAGCATTTCCTACAACTTGTTGCAATTCACCACCGGATAATTTTGTTAGGAGATGCTCAGGCGTCAGACGTAGTTTACTGATTGTCTCATTGATGAGTTCGTCGAGGTGCTGTTTGTTCCAGCGGAGAAGTTCGGGGCCAAAACGTAATTCTTCATCGACGGTGGAACCGAGTGTCTGCATCGATGGATTTTGCATCAGTAACTGAATGTCAGTCGGGTCGGGATGGATATGCCAGCGAATAAACCCGGAACCCGGTGTGAGGATAGCCGCCAACAAAAGCGCAATGGTGGTTTTTCCGCTGCCGTTGTTACCCAACAGTGCGATTTTTTCACCGGTATGAATCCGAAATGAAACATTATCGAGCGCAGGGTGTCCCGAAGGTAGCAGGTAACGAACCGCCTGAAATTCTACAAATGGAGTTTTCGGTGCAGTATCGAGGTTCATATTGCTGTCAAAGAAGTGCTTCTATCCAACTGCAAACGCGGTCGGTCGCGCCTGCTTCTTCGGAAATAATCCGCTTAGACGCTGCCGCGCTGTCATTCCGTGCAATCGGATCAATTAACCAAAATCGTAGTTTATCCCGCCACCCGCTATCTTCCCGATCAACGACAACACCACCGCCATTTTCGGCAAACAGACGTGCTTCGCGCGACATGGTAATATTCGGCCCGTACAAAAGTGGTGTTCCAAACACCGCCGGTTCCAAAACACTATGCACACCCGCACCAAAACCGCCGCCAACCCATGCGACAGTTGCACCACGATACAGTGACGCAAGCACTCCCTGTACATCGACTAATAACGAGT
Source organism: uncultured bacterium (assembly GCA_964589795.1). Lineage (GTDB taxonomy): Bacteria > Electryoneota > JAOADG01 > JAOADG01 > JAOADG01. The sequence continues at coordinate 3,187 of CAZPUW010000254.1, read as the reverse complement.
CGGCTTTTTCAAGTTTTGAAAGGCCGTTTGAGTAACGGACGGGATGGAAACCACAATTTGTTAACCGGTATTCCGCGCCGTTCAGGTGTTCTTCGTCGCTTTCGTGTGGTACGGCAATCAACCGGAATTGCATACCCGCTTCCCTGAATTCCTGTAGTGCTTCAAATAAAAGAAGTTCGTCCGGTTCCCATCCGCTGCCTAAAACAATAGTCGGTAATTCTTCACACCATTTAATCAGGGCGGGATCACGGGGATCGGGACGCGCAGCCGCAGTTAACACGCGGTCATAGCGGGTATCGCCGGTTACGCGAATTTCCGTGCGTTTACCGATGAGTTGAACAAACCGTTCGGCATCCTCTTTCGCAATCGCGCCAATTCCACTAAGCGCACCCAACAACGAACGTTGGAACGAGCGGGCAAAAACAAGATTTCGTTTTGAGTCAGTGCGGTAATTGCCGCTTTGTAATAGTGTCGGTACACCACGTTCGCGCGCTTGCCACACTATCTCCGGCCAGATGTCATGTTTCGTGATAACGATTGCGCGGGGTTTGGCAGAATCGAGGAAGCGTTTAACCTCGCGATGTAAGTCGATAGGCGCCCAATACCACGGAAACCGTTTATTCGTCGCAGTGGTCTTACGGTTATACAACGACGGTGAACCGACGGTAACAACAACTTTGTGTCCGCGCTCCTGCATGCGTTCGATTACGGGACGTGCTGCTTCAAATTCTCCAACAGACGCGCAATGGAAGACAATCGCATTTTGGGGAATGTCGCTCCACTTTTCATTGATTCTACCGGTAATTGCTAAATCGAGTTTAGTATCAAACGTTGCGCCGAGCTTTGCCAGCGCATACACAACCGGGCCGGAAAAACGCCAAAGTGCGCGCCAAGCGGGATGAGGGGCATGTCCTTTCATACGCCGATGTGCTCGCTGTGTAATTTTTTCCAGACCATATCCACCGAGATTTCTTTCATGCATTTATGGTGTTTGAGCGGACATTTTTTTCCGCCGTGCGCCGAGCACGGGCGACACCAGAGGTCGCGGCCCATTACTTCAACATGCGAGCGGAACGGTGCAAAGCCAAATTCCTGAATCGTTGGTCCGAACAACGCTACTCCCGGACAACCAGTACCCGCGGCGATGTGCATGGCGGCGGAATCGTTGGTAACAACTGCGGTACAAAGTGAAACGGCGGCAAATAGTTTCGGCAAACCCCAATCGGGAAATGTAATGATTTGGTTCGTTGATAATCCGTTGCGTTCAATTTCACCGATTAGCAAAATTTCATCAGGGCCGACAATCCAAACAATGCCGTATCCTGCTTCGATGATCTTATGTGCCAATGTTACGTAATTATGCAACGGCCAACGTTTGGTAAAGTGCTTCGAACCGGGTGCCAATCCAATTCTCTTTTTGTGACCCCAACTCGATTGAACGAGTAGAAGTGCATCGTTATCTAAGGGAAGTTCAAGACCTTTGCCATCGTCTTTCACCCCCCACGGTTCCGCCGCTTTCAGATAGCGTAATGGAACCGGTGGTTCATTCACGAGCCAATTGTGTTTAGTAATAATCTGGAGCGTGCGACGCCAGCGCGGTGGTGCCGATTCTGCATGGTTCGCAACAGGTAGTGATTGTACCAACGACCGTGACTTCGGCGATGCTTGCAGATCCAACACGTACTCTATTTTACCGAGCGAGCGAAGTTTTTCCAGCGGTGCGTTATCTTCCCGTTTCCATTCCACGACCTCATCTACCCACTCGCTGTTTTGCCAAATTACTGCATACTCGGGACGGGTCAACCAAACGATTTTATGGGTGGGGAAGGCATGCCGCAGTCCACGCAGTACCGGCCCCATCAGCAGACAATCGCCTAATGAGGAGAGGCGGATGATTAGGATGATGTTCGGTTCGGGTGTAGACATTGTTGTCGATTGAATTAGATTTCTGGTTAATATTCCCGTTCGACGGAAAACCGGACAAATTCTTTTAAGCGGTCGCGTGCATGACCTGCCGGTGTCTCTGTTTCTAAAATTACGATTGCTTGATTCGCGTATGCTTCTGCGCGTTTTTGTGCTAACTCGATACCGTTATTCTCAACGACAAATTGGACGATGTCTTTGATGTCGCGCCGTTTTAATCCCGCCCGGAACCGCCCAAGAACGCCGCTTGCCGCAGTATCACCGGCATTTTGGAAAGCGTAAATCAGTGGCAATGTTATTTTGGAATCCTTGATATCGCCACCTACCGGTTTACCGAGCAAACCACTGCGCCCGGTATAGTCAAGAATATCGTCACGAATTTGAAATGCGATACCAAGTGACTCGCCGAATAACTTCCATTGTTCGAGTGATAAGGTGTCCGGCCCGGTCGTTAACACACCCAACCGGATTGCGCCGCTGATGAGTGCCGCGGTTTTGTCCGATATCATTTTGGTGTACTCTTCTTCCGAACAATTCAGGTCTTTGCTGATTGCCGCTTCATGGAGTTGCCCCTTACCCATCCGGCTCGCAATTTCCGAAAGTACACTAAGCGCTTCCTGTTTACGCATTTCGATAGTCGCTTCGAGCGAACGGGCGAGGAGAAAATCACCAAACAGAACGCTGATTTTATTTCCCCAAACGGCTTTGAGTGAAGCAAATCCACGCCGGGTATCGCTGTTATCGACGACATCATCGTGAATCAATGTCGCACTATGGAGCAACTCCATGACCAATGCTGACTGGATTGTAGCCGGAGTGGGTGTTCCATAGACCCTTGCCGAGAGAAAACAGATTAACGGACGCAACCCCTTGCCACGTTGGTCGGTAAGATAGCCAATCATTTTGTCGATGAGAGGTATCGAACTCGTTAGCGCGGAGCGCCATGCACTATCAAATGCGGCAAATTCACTGCTGAATTCCGAACGAAATGATTCGAGTTGTTGTTTGCTATCCGGCATACGTTCAATCGTCGTCGTGATGGAGGCCGTGCCGCGCATTCTTTACCGCGCGATCCAATTCCCTTACTGTTTCCCGTTCGGCAAGGGCTGCACGTTTGTCGTGTTGTTTCTTACCGGTGGCGAGACCGATTTCCACTTTAATGCGTCCATTTTTCAGATATACCGAGAGTGGAACAATGGTTGCCCCTTTTTCTTCGACTTGCCGTTGAAGTTTGTTCAACTCCGAACGATTCAACAGTAATTTT
>CAZPUW010000253.1:0-4788 GCA_964589795.1 uncultured bacterium | reverse complement strand
GTTAGGGAAAAAGACATTTACGCTTTACTTGTATGCTTGCCCGGGTCAGGTAACCCAGTATCGTACGGAATTTGACAGGGAAATCGCCATTATGGATTCGACAGCGTTTCCTTATGTGCACACTCCAATTCATCGTTTTGCAATGTGGAATGACTACTACTGGATGCAGCGTCGAATACATGGTCAACCTTCATTACTGTTAAATCACAGTATAGCGTATGTTTTGTACACTTTAGATTTATTGAATTACGATTCACTGAAGTTTGACAGTTTAAATGAATCAAAATTATTAAATAAAATAGCACAATCTTTCGTTTCTTCCAGTATTGATAACTTTTTCGTATATGCACCACCACGACTTGATTTAGTGGATACTTTGGTAAAGCTTGATTTTGCGAATGACTCACTAACCAATGAACAATACACAAAAATGGTAGCGACGGTTAAAAGACAAATGTGGGAATTGTATTTGCTTGACTACAAAACGTGTTGCGTTTTACCTTTACAGAAAGAATCCGCAAAGCCAAGCAGTATACGTGCTTATCATTTATCGCGAGAAAAATATCTTTACGAACAAGTTCTCGAACGACGAGCTATCGTTGCGGGCACGACAAAAGCAGTGTTATTGAAATAAAAAAAATTATTTCATTTTTTAAAATTCCGCTTCCACCCCGAGTATCGGGAAAAATGCAAATTGATATTCCGTTTCGATTGTGCCATCGGAGCGGTAACGGTATTGGAAAACATTTTTGTGGTTATAGGCGTTTTGAATCGCAACGACCGTATTCAGGTTCCAGCCGGTGAAATGGTAGCGGCTTATCCATTGTAAATCGAGCCGCTGATAATCGGGATAGCGTTGCGAGTTGATGTCCGGTGTATCAATCCACGCCCCCTGCGACCACTGGACGCCCCCTTCCCGGTCCTGCCGCCACGTCACGAACTCCCTGCGGGTGTATGGTCTCCCTGATTGGTAACGGAATTTCGCCCCGATTTCCATATCATTCGAGAACGGGAGGACATGCGATGGATACCGGATGAAGAATGGCATATCATCCAATTTCTTGCAAAAATCTTTCGTAATTTTTCCCACCGACAGCACCACTATCCACGGGAAATCGTACGTATCGAGAAATTCCCCCACGACCTGCGGTTGGCGCGGGTCTTCGTCGCGGGTCTTCGACCATGACACACTCAGCGTTCCATAAAAATTCTTCACTTGCTTTTGTTGCAGGAAAAATTCCAAACCGTAAGAAGTTTTCCGCCCCACATTCAAATTCTTTTGTGAGCGGACGGTGTCATTCGCCGAGTAAATAAATTGTTCCGACACCGCGAGTTTATCATACTTCTTGTAATACCCTTCCAACGTCGTTTTCAAACCATCGCCAAGGATTTGTTCGAACCCGGCGGCATAACTCCGCGCATGCATATCCTTAAGGTAGCGGTTGAGTCCGGTGTTGTTCCGGTCGCCGTATTCCGGGAACGGTTGCGATTGGTAGTAATCCCCCACTGCGATATTCAACATCGTCGTGTGCGGAACAAGTTGGTACTCGGCGCTGAACCGCGGGCTGACATCCCCTTGATCGGGGTAGGAGAAATAATCGTACCGCCCGCCCAAAGTAAATTTCAACCGGTCGGTCGCATGAAATACATCGCTGAGATAGACGTACGATTTATTCGCCTCGCCAAACGTAAACCGCTGATGGAAATTTCCTTCCGGTGTTACAATCGGTCCCGTTTCAAATGAACCGTCGTGATTCAAATCGTAGCGGCTGGTATCGGCATGGAAATAATCGTCATTCGCCCACCGTCGCGATAGTTGTACTTGCGTCCCGGCGGACAATTCATGCCCCGCGATGGGTTGCCAGTACCAATCGAATTTCGCCGCCACAAACGATTGATCGGACACTTCGCGGAACAACGGATAGCGGTTCAACACCGTGTGGTCGGTTACATTTCCGCTGTTATCGAAATGACGCGCGGTAAAATCATTGATGCTGGCGATGTCGTACATATTGCCGATACCGGATAGAGTGAACGTAGTGTATCCCTTCCGTCCCCACAAACTTTTCAATGTGATGCCGGTGGCGTATTGTTGCGAGCGGAAACTGACATTCACCACACTGGATGAGTCAGTTGTGTTGCGGTACCGGTCGCTTTTCTCCTTCGGGTCACCGGCGATTTCGATGCGGTCATTCCCGTAGATGCCGTTCCAAATCAATATCTGGCGCGGCGTCAGGTCATATACGACTTTCGCTTGGGTATCCCAATATTTCGGAATCGCGGTCAAGCCAATCGCGGAAGCACCGACAATTTTATCGAATACTTCCAACACACTCTGCCGTGCTGAAAACATCCACGACCCTTGCCCTTGGTTCAACCGCCCTTCCATTAGTGTACCGACACCGGCGAAATGCATTTGCGTATTCGATGCGAATTTGACGTTGCGGTCCCCTTCGCGTAGCGTCACTTTCATTACCGAAGATATTTTATCGCCATACTGCGCAGGAAAACCACCAGTGGAGAATTCCAAATCCTCAATCATATCGCTGTTGACCATATTAATGGGTCCGGCGGAATTGAAATCATTCGGATAATGGTTAGTGGAAGGGATTTCGATGTAATCGAGTATTGTGAGGTTTTCGTAAGGCGCACCGCCGCGAACTATCAATTCGTTGTTTTGGTCCTGGCTATTCCCGACGCCGGGAAAAATTTGGACGAGGCGATTCATATCCATCACGGCACCGGGACTGCGCCTGACTTCCGACCCTTCAACGACAGCCGAGCTCATCGTTCCCACTGTGCCACCATTCCGAAAGTAGTCGGTAGTCACCGTCATCTCTTCGCGGTTGATTGCCGTTGCCGCGAGTTTCGCTTTTACTTTCGCGCTACGCCCGGTTGATACAACGATGTCAGTAATCACCGTCGGTTCATAACCAACTGCGGAGAATCGCAGTGAGTATCCTGCGACGGGAAGATTCTTGAGTGTGAAGTTGCCATTCAGGTCGCTAATCGTGCCGATACCGGTTTTCCCGACAACGGCAATGGTTGCACCAATTAATGGTTCGAGTGTTTTCTCGTCGATGACTTCACCGACGATTGAACCGGTGAGCGGTTGCGCGAAAACAGAAGCGGAGAGTAGAATGAGTAATGCGAGTAATAGAATAATTCGTTGCATACATGACCTTATTGATAGCAAAAAGTAACCGACCTACTACTTTGTGACAAATTGTTCAAATTAGGTTGCATTCATTTCGTTGTTCCGCGTTCACATTTATATCGTATAATCAATACAACTATTTTGTTTTTTGTGGCCGTTTACCTTGCATATTTGTCTCTGACGTAACAATTTAAGCACACTTCAAGGGGGAATCGTTCATGTCCGACCAGACTAACAATATTGATGTACTGCTTCACGAAGACCGTAAATTTCCGCCACCGCCTGATTTCCGGCGCAAGGCGTATCTCAACGATGAGACGCTACACGAAAAAGCCAAAAAAGACCCGGAATCTTTCTGGCGCGATCAGGCGAAATACATCGACTGGATGAAACCATTCGACAAGGTGCTCGACGATTCGAATCCCCCTTTCTTCAAATGGTATGTCGGTGGCAAATTGAATGCATCGGTGAATTGCCTTGACCGCCACGTCCAAAACGGACACGGTAACAAAGCCGCCATCATTTGGGAAGGGGAACCGGGAGACCGCCGCACGTTTACCTATCGCGAGTTGTGGCGCTACGTCAATAAATTTGCCAACGCCCTCAAGAAACTTGGTGTTGTCAAAGGGGATAGAGTTGTCATTTATCTCCCGATGATACCTGAAGCCGCTGTTGCAATGCTTGCCTGTTCACGGATTGGTGCTATCCACAGCGTGGTGTTCGGCGGGTTCTCTCCTGATTCTTTGCGCGACCGCATCAACGACTCCGGTGCAAAAATTCTCATTACATCCGACGGTGGTTGGCGGCGCGGTGAAGTCCTTCCCCTCAAACACGATTCCGATATTGCGATGTTGCAATGTCCGAGTATCAAACACGTCGTTATCGTCCAGCGCGGACAATTTCTCCTGCGCGTCAAAGAAGGGCGCGACCATTGGTATCACAGATTGATGCAGGAGGTGTCGAATTGGTGTGAACCGGAGGAGATGGATGCTTGCGACCCGCTCTATACGCTCTATACCAGCGGTTCGACCGGCAAGCCGAAAGGAATTTTGCACAACACCGGTGGCTACATGGTCGGTGTGAATCGAACGACGCAATGGGTTTTCGATTTACGTCCCGAAGATGTTTTCTGGTGTACTGCCGATGTCGGTTGGGTGACCGGGCACTCTTATGTCGTGTATGGGCCACTGTCACTCGGTGCAACGATTGTCATGTACGAAGGGGCTCCCGATTGGCCGGAGAAGGATAGATTTTGGGAGATGATTGAGAAGCATGGCGTCACGGTTTTTTATACCGCACCGACTGCTATTCGCGCATTCATGAAGTGGGGTCCCGAACACCCCGCGAAGCACGATTTATCTTCACTGCGGTTATTGGGTACCGTCGGTGAACCAATCAACCCTGCCGCATGGATTTGGTACAATGAGCATATCGGTCATGGTAATTGTCCGATTGTCGATACGTGGTGGCAGACCGAGACCGGCGCGATTATGATTTCGCCGCTTCCCGGTTTGACCTCAACCCGTCCCGGAAGTGCGACACACGCTCTGCCCGGAATCGATGCCGCGATTCTGAACGAAAATGGCGACGAAGTTCCCAACGGTCAAGGCGGTCTACTTGCCATCCGCAAA
>CAZPUW010000252.1:0-4790 GCA_964589795.1 uncultured bacterium | reverse complement strand
TATCCATTCCTGGAAGAACAATTAACGGGATTGATCGATAATGGTTTTACCATTCAAGCTGGCTGGATTTAATCCACCAAGCGTTTGTTCGGCGGACGTACCTTTGACGGCAAATACGAGGATATCACCGAAGGCGGCGGCATCGGCGAATTTGCCGACGGCGATGGTGACACCGAGTTCATTTTTCAGTTCTTCGCGTTTGGTGGTGGAATTGGAACCAATCATCACGCTGTAGCCATTACTGGCGAAGCCAGATGCGAGGGCTTTACCGACGCCACCGGAACCTATAATTCCGACTTTTATGGACATTTATTTTCTCCTTGGGTTATGTCGAAAGGAGATACGTATTTTAGAAAAGGAGATTGGCTTGTGTAGATTATGGTTTAATTTTCCCTAAATTCATTAAATCATATAAAATGCCAATATCTAATTTTTGATAGCCTGATACACCTTCAATTGATGTTTTTATGTCCTTTTGTCTTATATATTCTAAAATTCCATCACCTATGAAAGATAAAATAAAATTACGGTTACTTTTAATGTCAACTTCACCAGAAGTTGCAGCATTTCCGTAATTGAAAGTTATCCTGTGCGGTGCAGTAGTTAAGCTTTCTAAGATATCTTTTTGGATAAATGAGTTTAATTTTTTTAGTTCGGAGTTTATTCTAATAAAAGCATTGGCTTTGTTTAAGAGTGAATTAACAAAAGGAAAGGGGTTTGATTTATTCCAGTACTTAATCGAAAGATAAACGTGCATTTCGGGTCTGTTTAAAAGATATTCAATATCATAAATAAACATCTCTTGTTCTTTTTTACTTAGGTTTTGAGTTTCTATTAAATACAAAACATTATCAATAAAAGAAAGAATGACAACTATTCTTTCGCTTGGGTCACCTTCAAACGTATAAAAATTGTTCTCAAACAAATCGTAAATGTCTTGAATATGCTTGTTATAAAATTCATTCGTTAAATCCAAAACCAATTTTGATTTATGAACTTTTTGTGCTGCTTTAATCTGAAAAATGATCAACAATACACCGCCAGCAGTCACAATCAGTTGACAAATTGAAAGAAAGATGTTCCATTGTATTGAACACATATTTACCTCGCAGTAGATTTAGAATTTATTTTCAATGTAAAATACTCTTTGTCATCAACTGATACAATCTATGAATAAGTTTTCGTACAAGCGTCACAACAATAACCTACTTTACCGAAAGTTAATGGTAACGCGTATATTTTGGTTTATACTAAATCGAAAACTAAATGTCACCATCGAAAAAAATTCCCGCTCGTGTACGGTCTGCCCATCAGGAACGGATTAGTTCCGACAACGGCACCGAAGCACCGAAGGAAAAGAAACGCGACCTCACTCCGGCAATGGGACAGTACCGCGAAATCAAGCGGCGCTACCCGGATGCCGTCGTGTTTTTCCGCATGGGTGATTTTTATGAGATGTTTTACGAAGATGCCCGCGTCGCCCACCACGTTTTGGGTTTGACTCTCACCAAACGGGGACAGGATAAGTACGGTGACATTCCCCTCGCCGGATTCCCGCACCACCAATTAGACAGCTACTTAGCGAAGATGACGACCGCAGGGCATAAAGTCGCAGTCGTCGATCAGATGGAAGACCCTCGCCTTGCGAAAGGGGTCGTCAAACGCGACGTGACGCAAGTTGTCACGGCGGGGACAGTCGTTCTCGATTCCGTATTGGATGATAAAAATACCCATTGGCTCGCGGCAGTGGCCTTCGGTGAAACCGATGTCGGTATTGCTTTGTTAGAATCTGCCAGCGGCGATTTTCTTTGTTACACCGTCCCACCGGAACGGATGCGTACCGAGTTGACGAGTGCGGCACCGGCGGAATTGCTCTATCCGAAAGTGTACAAAGAGCGTTTGCAACGCACATTTGATTCACTTCCGGGAACCGTGGTGACGGCACTCGATGAGTGGTTGTTCGAGGAACAATTCGGGCGCGACCTGCTCAACGAGCATTTCAAAACAATTTCGCTCAAAGGATTCGGCATCGACGATTTACCGACTGCGATTGCTTCCGCCGGTGCCGCACTCCACTATCTGAAGCTTTCGCAAATGGGGCCAGCGGAACAAATCACCGGCATTCATCGCGGCCATCCCGAAAAAGTCATGTTACTCGATAGTGCGACGATTCGCCATCTCGAATTAGTCGAAGCGAGCGACTCCGCACGAAACGCACAATCGTTGTTCCAAATCTTAGACCGTTGCCAAACCCCGATGGGGAGCCGGTTACTGCGGCGGCGGCTGCTCGCACCGCTGTTGAATGTGGAAGACATCGAGCACCGATTCCTGCAAGTCGATATCCTCACCGAATTAGCGATGCTGAAACGGGTGAAGGAAAAATTAGACGGGATGGGTGACCTTCATCGCAGCGCAGGACGCATCGCTTCGGGACGGGGAAATCCGCGCGACGCGGGAGTCGTACGGCAAACATTGTTGCGCATTCCCGATGTGTTCGATTTACTCGCCGTGTATCCTGCGTTCGCCGGACTGAAATTGTTAGACCGTTGCGATGCACTACGCGAACGACTCGACATCGCGTTGAATGACCGCCTTCCTCTCGGATTTACCGAAGGTGGTATCATCCGCAACGGGTACGACAAGGAGTTGGATCGATTGCGAACCCTTTCAGGACAAGGGCGGGAAGCCCTCGCCCAATTCCAGCAACGTGAGCGCGAGCGAAGCGGAATCAATACCCTCAGTGTTGCCTATAACCGGGTGTACGGCTACTACATTGAAATATCGAAAGCGGCGTCGGCGAATGCGCCGGCGGATTACCAGCGCATCCAATCATTAGTGAATGCGGAACGGTACAAAACACCGGAACTGCAACAATTCGAAGATGAAGTTTTGCATGCGGAAGACAAGGCAATCGACCGCGAAGTATCGTTATTTGCGGAGTTGCGGCAACAAATTGCCGAGCTTCACGCCAAACTTTTATTGCTCGGTGATGCCATTGCGGAAGTCGATGTTGCGGCATCACTGGCGGAAGTCGCAGTAGAGTATCAATATTGCCGTCCGAAAGTAGATGACGGTTTGACCTTGTCGCTAAAAGATGCCCGCCATCCGGTATTGGAGCGGTTATCGGCGAACCCGAAAGATTTCGTTCCGAATGATATAGATTTGGATGATACGGTACGGTTACTGTTGGTTACCGGCCCGAATATGGCTGGTAAATCGACTTATTTGCGGACGGTCGGACTGAATGTCCTGATGGCGCAAATCGGGTCGTTCGTACCGGCGATGAATGCCGAAATCGGAGTGGTGGATAGGTTATTTACGCGAATTGGTGCTTCTGACCATTTAGCGTTGGGTGAGTCGACTTTTTTGGTGGAAATGAACGAAGCGTCGTTTCTCATCAACAATGCTACCTCCCGGAGTTTAATTTTGTTGGATGAAGTGGGGCGGGGAACTTCGACTTTCGACGGTTTAGCAATCGCTTGGGCGATGGTCGAACGGCTCGCAACCCAGCCCCAACCGCCGCCGCGCACGCTTTTCGCCACTCATTACCATGAACTAACTGTGCTGGAAGAGCACTTCCCGACTGTCCAGAACTGGAACGTGTTGGTGAAGGAAGCCGGAGAAAATATCTTGTTCCTACGTAAAATAGGTAGGGGTCCTTGCGATAAATCCTATGGAATCCACGTCGCGAGGATGGCAGGAATGCCGCCGGACGTGATTTTACGGTCGGAAGAGGTACTGGAGTTGCTGCAACGCGGTGCATTAGCACCGGAATCGGCGGCCCGGTTGGCACAGCAACGCCGTAAACTCATCGCTTCCACGCAACTTTCGCTATTTGATGTAAATGACATTACTTTACGGAACGAATTACAAGGAGTCGATCCAGATTCATTGACACCGCTTCAAGCATTACAGCAGCTACATGAATGGAAACAGCGTTTTTCCGGCAAGGAAAGCGGTAAAACGCAACCGAAGAATTGACGAAGCGAGGAGTCTTCCGATGATAGGTATGATCGGCTTCCGAAGGTTTTCCTTACTGATTTTAACCGGTGTCGGTTTCGCCCTAAGTTGGGGTGCGGAACGCTATGCTGGTGAATTTTTGTTGGACGTAGAATCGCCTCGCGCCCGTGCGATGGGCGGCGTAGGGGCATGGTTACCGGATGGTGGCTTTGATGTCGCCCGCAATGCCGCGTATTTAGCCGATGTGAAAGAAGTCGGTGTTTCGTTGTTGCACACTGATCAATTTACCGGAATTGTGCACAACGACTTTGTCGGTGTGGAATCGCCGGGCAAAGGGAGTGGGATTGGGTTTGCTATGTACCGTACCGGTGTTGACCAGATACCGTACACGCAGCTCTTAGACCCGTCGCAAGCCATCTCCGGTACGAATCGCGTGATGGTGAACCGGTACGTAACCGATCAGGAATGGGCGTTCTGGGTCGGGATGGGCAGAAAGTTCGGCGATAAATTTACCGTCGGCGCCGCAGTAAAACCCATCGTAAAAATTCTTGGTGGTGGCACCGGAATCGGTTTTGGTCTTGACGGTGGATTGAAATGTCAACTGATGGAACACGCGTCAGTAGCGGCGGCTGTGTCCGATATCGTCACTTCACCGATACGGTGGAATACATCGCGAACCGAATTGATTAAGCCGCGTCTCCAAACCGGCGCAACATACGATTTTGAAGTACCGCGCTTACATGCTTCGATATTGGCAGCCGGTGGCGTAGAAGTCCGCAGTGACGAAGGGGGAAGCAATCTTATCTCCGGTCACGGCGGTATCGAGTACA
>CAZPUW010000251.1:0-4800 GCA_964589795.1 uncultured bacterium | reverse complement strand
TTTCATCAGTCTGCAGTTTACCCAGTTTCAATATACACTTATCCAATTGCTTGGACAGGTCTTCAAACTCCGCTTGCGGCAACTCCAATCCGGTACCCCATTGAATGAATTGTTGGATAGTACAACTGTCTTCAGGGATGGTATCCAGTTTCGCGCTTAATTGAGAAGAGGATGTTAGTTCTACCCTCCGGTTCATTTGCCACGCATTTTCGGTATCACGTTGATCAGAAAGTCGTAATTTGCCGGCACTACTTAGCAATAAGTTTTCCGGTGGAATACTGGTGCTGTCGGCGATATTAGCCGCTACGTACAATGCCCGCGCCATTCCTAACGCGAAATTTTCCAGATTAGAACCGATTTGGTCGGAGTGACCAACAACGGTAAAGCATTGTTCATTACCGGAATGTTTTAATTCCTGATATAGTGTACTTAGATTATTTTGTTCAGATTTACCAAGCACAAATTGATTTTCATCGAAGAACAAACGTGTGTAAATAAATTGCTGGGGTTTACTCTTACTATTACTATGTACAACCAGCTGGGCATCCAGTTCGGGTGCTCCCGGTGGTGGTATTCCAATTGAAATGTTCGAACCCGGTAATTCTTCGGGAACGCTACGCTCGGTTGGTAATGGTGGTGGAATATTTTCAGACACCGGCAAAGTTACTTTGCTAACAGCGGTCGAGAAACTAATCCCCAGTAAGTATTGCCAATCATAACTATTGCGGGTGATACCAACACCACCTCCCGCACTGAACCGCAAATTCGCATTATACTGGTAACGAAAGCCGAGTAAAGATGTTAATGTCGTCGGTTGATTAATTACATTCGCTGAAGAGGCAAATAAATCCGCATTAAACACAACTTTGCCGGAAATCGGTCGATCCAATCCAATACCAGTAGTCTCGTTTGGATCTTTACTGTTCGTACTCGAAACAATTTTACTTGCAAATACATGTACTGTGTTTCGTCCAATAACGCTGCTACCGATTAATCCGATACCCCAATTAGCAGACTGGTTATAGAGCGTATCTTCGGTGATCGGACTCCGTTGCATTAAACCTTCTACTGCTATTCGGTATCGGTTCTCGTGCAACGAGAGTAATCGCTGTTTGATTCCAACTTGAGCGGGGATATCGAAATTTGTGGGTGTTTTTGAGTTACCCCAAATCCCGGGAAACGAAAAGCTCACTTCAGTCGAAGGGCTAATCCCCGTAATCAGATAGATACTTGTCGCATCAAATCGTGACGGTTGAAAATAGACTGACCGGAAAAAGCTTCCGAGTGCGAAATTTCCAGTGGGATAAGTGTCTGCTGAAGGCGTTGTAAACGAACCATTCTGTCCGAACAAGGTTTGCCCAATTGCATAATGAGTAGTTATTCCAAACAACGAAAGAATCAGAATTAAGCCACAGTAACAACTTGCACCGACTCTGATGCGATGAAGGAGTATACACTTTCTAAAAGCAGAAATGTTCGAATTACTCGAAATGGAAACTGAGTAGTTATGAACGAATGTGTTCTCGTTCATTTTTTGTGACACTCCTGACAAAGTTGGAAAACACCAGTTGCTTTATAAAAAAGTTTTTCATTCGCACCAAAATGGGGGCTATGGCAACTGATACAGGACAATTCGTTTTTGGGAGAGTTCATGTCCCGTACGCCCTGCACGGGATGCATCATTACCGGGTGATCCTTACCGTATTTTTTCTCATGGCAAGACAGACATAATTGGTTTGTCTTCATAATTGTTTGGCCGCGGAAATCTGAACTGTGCGGGTTATGACACAACAGACAATCACCCGATGAAACCGGGCCATGAACAAACTTGGCTTTGTCGATATCGTCTTTCATATCGGAGTGGCATTCAAAACAAGTTTTATCCGTTTTCCGGCTTGCCGGAACGTCGAAACCGCTTTCACCTGCTTTTGGTGCACTATGGCAATAGAAACAATTCCAATCCGAAACCGGCGGATGCACATTGATGCTGGCGGTAACCCATACATGGCACGGATAACAACTTCGTACTGTAGCCGTATTTGATTTTAATTCTTCAGAGGAAGGTCTCATCCGATGACATGTTGCACAACTCTTTTCGTTGTCAGCAGTATGGAATTTTGACTTCCCATACTCGGTGGGGGCTTCAGTCTGATCATCGACATCGGACTTGTATAAAAACGAATATAGATGCTCCTCAAGAACCCTATCCTTCTCATCCAATGCCCGTAACGAATAATCGTTTACACCCGGTGCAAGCTCCATCCGCATCACGAAAAAGGAACCCAACCTATCATTAAATTTCCGTTTCGATATCTCGATATTTGACGCGACGCTTCCCTTCATGTGGATATCAAGCGCTCGAAACGATGTATCCTTCATTACCTTTTCGTAAATATCTTGAAATTCTTTGGAATGCCAGAAAGTATTCCGGTCAACACGGCTCTTCGCTGGAAATGCAGCGGTAAATTTGACGTCTTTATCCGTTTGTTTGGCAGGATGAACCGTTAGTTCAAAATTTGTAATTTGAAAGTCACGGCTAAAAAGATTGCTCACCAACTTTACAAATTCTGATTGCACCGTTCCCGGTTCGGAATACATCTGGTCGCTCTTCTCGGCGGCCCGTGTCAGCTCTAAACGTTTCACTTGAAATGTATCGACATCGCCTACGAAATAATGGCGGGGTGTTGAATAAACGATTTTATTCTTAACCGGATATTGGACCTGAATGAGCGGAATCGTATTCGATCCTGACAGAACCAGAAATGCTACTAAAAGTAGTAATGTGTGAACAACGATACGTTTAGCCATGATAAGACCAATGAAAATAAGTTGCTTCGTATTTAAAAATTGCTTCATCCTCAGTAACAGCTTTGGTTACTCTACCACTTAATAGATACTTGGATTGTGGTCGTGGTCATGACACCGTACGAAACAGGTTCCATGGCCATCACCGGTTGTTTGGTATTCCAATCGACCGTTTGCTGTTGGATGAATTTCCGGATTATTTGGGTCGAATCGAATTAGATGAGTATTAATCGGTGTACCATGCGAAGTATGGCACAAGTAACACGAAATCATGTCATTTACTACATGCCGGCTATGTTCGCTGAAATGAGTAACTGCATGATTATACAAAGATGCCCGGTCATGGCATTCATAACATGACGAGTAAGTGAATGGTAATTCAGCTTTACCGATTCCAGTGAAATAGTTGCGTTTCAGAATCGGAGAATAATTTGAGCCATGCGGACCGAGTGGAGAACCATCTTCATCGCTGTTATGGCAGTCGGAACAATTCATCGTGGACGATGTTGTCCAAGGTGCCAACAACCCCGGCACATTTGAATTTGTACCCGGTGCGATTACCGGATGGAAACTAGCATTGGATATCGCAAAATCCAGACGGGTATTGGTTGAATTAGGAGGTAGATTTCTGGAATCGCTGTGGCACTTAAAACAAATTTGATATTCAAAAACTGCAGGATCAACTTTGGTCCCACCTGCTGATACTCCCCACACTTGTCGCAAGCTACCGTTAATTTGACCCGGTTGGTTAATTGTTGTCGCCGCATGTGCATTGTGGCAGTCAGCACATTCGACATGGCGCTGCGCGACCGGCGATTGTTCGGGTAAATAACTTGATGGAGTCGGGAGTGAATTCATCGGCCCTTCACCCGGATCATGAATTCCTGAAGTAAAAGCTACGTCATGCCGGCTTACTTTTTGAAATACATTCACCATATTCACCGCACCGGATGTTTCCCAACTTTGATTCTGAGTACCATCATGGCAGGAAAAACAAAGTGTCTCTTCTGGCTCTCGCAGTAAACGGGGAGATGCTGTTGCATTATGCGATAAATGGCAACTCGAACATGCTTGTCCGATTAACTGGTTGAATTGTGTGTTCGCGGGATTTCCATGTGATGAAATATCCCATCCTGAAAGATTGTGGCATGTTACACACAAAGCGCCGTTAGCGGGATCGGTAACTAAAAATTTACCATACTGATTATTATGCGGATCGTGGCAACTTCTACATTGAACCTGACTGGTTTGATCCAATTTCACCGGACTATTAGGTAATGGATGCCGGATTTCAGGCGCAAGCGGTGAGGGAACAAATGAAATCGGATGGTCATCGGTAAGAGAAACTCCAAGGTTTGTCGTTGTGGGTGGAAGTGTGCCATTCGAAGTAGTTCCCACCATTGCTATTGGTGCCGGTTGGCTACGAACTATTCCAATCGCAGCTGTGCCATCGTGGCAAGATAAACAGATTCGCGAAGAACCGTTTGGTTGACCGGTTGTCGATTGCATCGAGCCGCCGGAGGGATAGATACTAAAAATTGTTGTAGTTTCGTACCGGTTCCAAAGCGGCGCTTCGCCCGAAGCTCCGTGCGGGGTATGACAAAAAACACAAACGCGATTTTCTGAAACTGCTTTTATCGTACCCGGCCCGGACACCGACATATTATGCACTGTATTCGATACCGCAGATGGTTGTGAGAACGCAGTATTACCGACAAAAAACAAGCAGAGTACCATAACGGCAAGAGTAATCCTGTCGTATAAGGTATCCATAATGCAAATGAATATTTTAGATTGCTCGCCCACTACTTCGTCGCCTGATTTATGAACCACTATTTTGAACGAATCGAATCACGTTTTGTGATGTATTGAAACACCTGAACACAACTATGATGTGTGTCAGCGATATAAATTCGGTCGCTTGAATCGATAAAGATACCATTGGGAAGATTGAAACTACCCGATGCAAACGAACGTGTCGAGCCGAAGATCTTT
>CAZPUW010000250.1:0-4800 GCA_964589795.1 uncultured bacterium | reverse complement strand
ACATCCTGCGGCTTGGTAAATTTCTTTTGGAGTTGGGTAAATTGAGTATGATCTACTGATGATTTGAATTTCTTGTGGTATTTTTCGCGCAGTTGGGTGAACGGCGTAGTCTCCATGCTTTTACGCGGGAGGGTGGATACCACGATTCCCGCGATGATGATGAAGGCGAAAACAAACAGAAAAATACGTTTCATATTGTTGCCTCCATTACCGGATGGATATTTGATTCTTGAAGGTTGGCTTCGTACAGATGCTCGCGAATCATCGTCTTGATGGAATTACAATCGGTGGACATCTGATAAATTTTGCACTCACGGCAATCTTTACTTCCGCACGTATTAGATTCGTGTTTCAGTGTCCAGCATCCCGCCGAATGTTTTCCGTATGCGGGACAAACCAATCGTTGTTCCATCGGACATTGGAGATGCACCCAACAGGGAATCATCGAATGAATGCGGCGAATTCCCTCGATGGAGATTTTCTCTTCGACGATTGCAGTGCGGATACATTTCAGGCGGTCAAGGTCGGCTTGGGAATAGAGGCGCTGGTTTCCTGCGCTTTTTTTCACAAGAATCAGACCACGACGTTCGTAGAGGCGAAGGGTCTGAACCGATATTCCAAGCAGTCTTGCGACGGTACCGACGGAAAAGACCACATCATTTTGATTTGTTGATGGCATAGTGATAGTTAAAATAATCACAATATATGGTAATTGCAAATATAGGTATTTGGGGATGGGTGACGGGAAAGAAGAAAAGAAGTGGATGGTGGATGGTAAGGCGGTAGTAGGTGGTAGGTAGTGGGTCTTAGTATAAAAGATAAAGAAAAAGATACAAGAAGGTAGCCACGTCTCTACGCTTCAACCACAAAAAAGATGTGTTTTCCGCTTCGTTCCTCGCAATGACAAATTAAACCGCCCGTTCTTTTTGATTACTTGCGGGTGCTTTCGATTAGAGGGACTACGCGATTCTGGTAGAGGAGTTTTTCCGCAGTCTCATAGAACGCGAAAAGATTCTGACGCATCGTGTCGGCAGTAGTAAGTTCGATGTGCAGTAAATTGTTCTTCGTAAAGGGATCTTCGATTGGATTGTATAAACCGATATCGTGTTCCAAATCGCTCACCAACAACCGTTTATTATCACGCCACGCGACAAGTCCCGATTGAGTGAAATACGCGAAACCGTGGACATCGGTCGAGTCGAAGAGTGAATGGCCAAAGCTGGCATGCCGCACTTTCAGACCACAGAGATGAATTAGGGTTGGCTCGATGTCGAGTTGTGATGCCGGCTCATAATTGACCGCAGGAGCAAGGCGTCCCGGAGCATAAATCATACATCCGATGCGAAACCGTTTATTCACACCCTCTTCCGGCTCAATCATTGAAGTGTGGTCGCCGATGATTACATAAATCGTGTGATTGAAACGCGGTTGCTTCGATTCATAAGCAAAAAACTTCCGAAATTCCACATCGAGATTCGCAAACGAGTTATATAAGTCATAACGATTAACAGTTTTGGGGAACGGCGGCTTAAATTCCGGAGGCAATAAAAACGGATGGTGCGACGAGAGGGTGAACATCCCCATGTGGTATGGTTCGCGTAATGTATCCATCTCTTTCGACATACGCTGCAAAGTATATCTATCCCATATTCCCCAATGGTCGTCCGACTGCTCTTTCGGGAAATCGTCTTCCGTATAGAATTTTTCGTATCCTGCTATCATTCCAATCTGTTCGATATTCATCGAACCGGGTTTGGCACCGTGAATGAACCGCGCCGTATATCCCGCACTGCGAAATACTGTTCCGATTCCGAGCACCTTGGTCTGCTCCTGTTTGCTCCCCATGAATGGCGTCCCCATCAAATTGGGAATCGAAGCAAGAACGGCAGATAAACCCTCCATCGAACGGGTTCCAATCGAGTAACAATTATCGAACCGTACACTTTGGTTAGCAAGAGAATCGAGGAACGGCATTGCATCGACCGACCCACCAAAACTACCGAGATATTCCGCAGTCAACGACTCGACGACAATCAGCACCACATTCAATTTTTCATCGGGACGCGCAATCGGCGACGGTGCTCCGGATTCGCGGTATAACGGATATCTGTCATCGAGAAATGTATCGCCCTTAACGCGCAATAGTCTTTGCACTTTCGCATACGCCTCTTTGGCGGGCATCAATTCGACGAGTTTGGCATCGTTGGCAAAGGCAGTCGTAATAACAGTGTACCAACCGTTGAGGGCGAGATGTCCGGCGAGGATATTGTCGCCGCGAAAAGCAAAGGCAATACGCATCGGTTTGAGTTGGAACCCGCCGCGGATACCGAATAGTGTAATAAAAATGATAACAATGGGAACAAGGATTTTTCCGCCGATGGTTTGCGGTAATCGGATAGTGTCCGGGTTGCGCAGGGGACGGAACAGACGCCACACCAGCCAACCGAGGAAAATCCAGAATAAAATCAGACCTATCGATAAAAATGTGTATTCGGTGAGCAAGAGAATGAACATCGTGAATAAATCGTTGCTCATCCCCTTTACTTCGAATGTGGCATGATGCCCCGCTTCCGAGTAATAAATATCATCGCCCCACAAAAATGATGCGACGACGACTATCATCAGAATAGATAGAATGCAAACCAATTTGATTACTACGGGATACCATTTGCGGGGAAGGGGAAACCAAAGAATGAGAAATGGAATTGTGATGGTCAGCAGTGCCGTGGCGAAATCGAAACGCAGACCAATCAACCAAGCGCGGAGTATTTCACCACCGGTCAATGCTTGGTAGAATGGCGGATAGGCAATCATAAAGAGGATGCGATTTAACCACAATACACATAGGGTTAAAACAATCATTCTGAGCCATATCCGAACTGTGGTCGGGAGGTATTTCGTCAAATTGAATAATCCTTCGTGGTCATTGTTGAGCGGTTTGGTCCGGACTTTGAATGGGTGAAGAGTAGCGCTTCACAAGGTCAGCGACGCGCATTCCGACCATCAGGAAAAATGTCAACACAACAGTCATTGCAGTAGCGCGGGCGATTTTAAGCAGAGACCCGGTTTTACCGAAAGCCATTGCCGACATGATGACGACACCGATGGCGCAAAGAATTCCGAATGATAAGAGAATGTGTCCGATGGGGACGGGGAAAGCACCCATACCAATGGACATGAGCAATGCGACTCCGGCAAAGACCTGAACTGAACCACCGATAAGCATCCACTTCAATCCCAATTTCGCAATTTTTTCGGCGTGCTCGGCATTTTTCTTTGCGATTTCACGCGCGGCAAACGCGACAGTTGCACCAAGCAAAGCGATTGCGGAAAAGAGGACATGAATCATGCGGGTAACGATATCGAATGCGGAAAAGTGAACCGGTTGACCTTCGGATGCGGTAAATAGTGTACTGGAAGTAGCGACAAATAAAACGAGAAAAACCACATTCAGCACAACTATGCCATACAAATAATTAGGCACCTGTTGTGGTTTCGTAGATGCGTTACGCCGACAAAAAAATACTCCACCGGTAGCGATTGCGAGGCAAATGATACTGAGTAGTACAAAGCCTGATTGAATTTGCTCGATTGCCATGTAGCCATCACGGAATTGTCCGAAGACGGGAAGGACATCGCCACCGAAATAAATCAATACTGCTAAAACAAAAAGTATAAATTGGAATCTCATCAACGGCGAGAACAACTCTTTGGCAAGCGCGCGTTTCCAATCGTCTTCGGAACGCAACAGTGACGCCATCATCGCGGGTAACACGACGACGAGTGAGAGATTCCATAACTGCAGGCTGTAGAGCAAGAACCAGATGAAAATTTGTATTGCGGACATTTACAACTCTATTCGGATAAATTCGGGAATAATTCCCCGCTCAAGTTTGTGAATTAACTACCGAAAGTGATACGTAAGATAAGAAAAACGCAGACAAGATGTCTGCGCTATCGGGAATTGTTATGCTGGTTCCATTTTGATTTGAGACGGAGGTATTTTTTTGCGAGTTTGGGGTCACTCCAGATTCCTTTTAGCGAATCGCGGGCTTCCTTTTCGGCCTGCTGGAAGCGGTTATGCCACGGTTCGGACGCCTTTCCATACTTGGTATAATACGGTGAGAGACCGACGCGAACCAATTCGGTATTGACACAGGTGCCGTTCAAAAATACCATTTCGAGTTTCCGGTTAAATATATCCCGTTCTTCTTTGTGTTCGGGATGAACCAACGTAACCGTTTTCCCTTCGATACAACCCTTCATCCAATCGGATGCGACTTTACCCATAGTGATGTTGCGCTTTTTGTCGGGGTGGACGGATTCGGGGGCATCGACATACAACATGCGGACGTGGTAAGTCGAATCTCCATCGAGCGCAACGAAGGTATCGCCGTCGATAACGCGCTGTACTTTGACGACCTGTGCGGAAGCGACAAAGGTTAAGAGGATACATGCGAGAAAAATGGTTAGCAGTGGTTTCACGATTCGGTCACTCTTCGCTTTCCGGTGGTTGTTGCAGATTTCCCCGGTCGCCGAGATAGAGGAACGTGTCGGCAAGGTTGATGTAATCGGTAAAGGTATGCTCACCGTCGGCATTGTTCCCGATGATGTGCTCGAATGCTTCCGCTTGCGCATCAAGTTCATCGGCACCGTAGAGAATTTTCGCTTCGAGTGATGCTGGGACGATGGGTGAACCCTGCTCACGCTTCCCCTGATGAGAAAGAATCAGATGGAGGAGACGCATGCGCTGGCGGGTGGGGAATCCCTCAATCTGTTCCATTTTGCGGGAGAGAAAAT
>CAZPUW010000249.1:0-4803 GCA_964589795.1 uncultured bacterium | reverse complement strand
ATGGGTGCCGAAAACGAATTAACCGGCGCACTATCCAGATTGATGGTCGTAGTTGAAAACTATCCGCAACTTAAATCGGATCAGAATTTCATCCGTTTGCAGGATGAGTTGGCGGGAACTGAAAACCGCATTGCGGTTGAACGGAAGCGTTATAACGAGCAAGTACAGCAATTCAACGTCTTGGTGCGTAGATTTCCAGCGAACTTGTTAGCCGGTATGTTCAATTTCCAACCCCGGCAGACGTTTGAAGCTCCTTCTGAAGCACATGTTGCACCGAAGGTAAATTTTGGAAATCGATAGTATTTTGACTTTGAATGGTGTTATATTTAATAATTGGTTAACAATCAATTGTATTTCAAAACTTGAATTTCTTTAATCTCCAACTGGTGTTACCGAAGCAGGCACCAAGGTAGAGTATGAACGTTACGTTTTGGGGAACCAGAGGTTCCTTACCATCGCCCGGTCCTTCTACCGTACGCTACGGTGGCAATACAACTTGTATTGAAGTCAGCATGGCGTCTGGTGAAACCGTGATTATTGATTCCGGCACTGGTATTCGTGCGCTCGGTAACGATTTGATGACCCGTAACGGCCCCATTCACGTAAAACTCTTATTCACACACTCCCACTGGGATCATGTTCAAGGGTTTCCGTTTTTTATTCCCGCCTTCGTTGCTGGAAATCGTATCGAAATTTATGGTGCCGAAGCCGCGCTAAAATTAATTCAGAAAGATATTTTTGAAGCGAGTGACAGCAGTTATTTCCCGGTAAAGAAAGTCGATTTTAAAGCGACCTGTTCGTTCCACTTCCAACCACATTGGCTTCCCAGATTGAAAAGCGCGACCGTGAAAGCCCTTCCGCTTAACCACCCCGGCGGCGGCTTCTGCTATCGGTTCGATGAAGGGAATAGTTCATTCGCGTTCGTGACCGATTTCGAATTGGGCCAGCAATATCCCAATGGAACGACACCAGAGCAATTGCGTGAGTTCGTAAAGGACGTCAATTTGCTTGTGATGGATGCGCAGTATACCGATGAAGAAATTGTGTTTACAAGGGGTTGGGGGCACTCGACATTTAACGAAGCGGTCGCATTTGCTCAATCAGCCAATGTACAGCAATTGGTTCTTTACCATCATGATCCAAAACGAAGCGACGAGGAACTTGATCATATTGTCGCAAAAATTCGTAAGCATCTTGCTGAGGGAAAAGTCCATCTCGAAGTCCTACCCGCACGCGAAGGTGAGACCCTTTCAATCTAATTCTAACCAGTTTTTTCTTGTTTACGTAGGACAGGCACTCTTGCCTGTCCTTCTTTTATTCCTTTCCTTTATTCTATCATTCCTTATCGAGGACAATCCCATGACAAAATTCACTTCTTCCCCATTAACCATCGACTTCACAAACGCTCTAAATCCCGGTCCGGCAGGGGATGGTGCTATAAACGCACCAATGATAAATCCGAAAATGCAGGAAGCATTGAAATCAGCAATCGCTGAAGGTTTTCGTATGCGCGAGGAAGGTGAAATTGCATGGGCGGAACTTCCGAATGAAGCGCGTGGAATTGTGGATAATTGTATCGAACATGCACTTATTATCAAACGTGATTTCTCCAATTTCGTTCAATTCGGTATTGGTGGTAGCGCACTCGGTGCACAGGCGTTAGTCGACGCGGTTTCACATCCTTATGCAAACCTTACCGGTCAAAAACCCCGTATCCTTATTGCCGACAATATCGACCCTGATGCCCTATCCGGTCTATTCGATATCGCGAACCCGAAAGAAACTTGTTACCACATCGTCACTAAATCCGGCTCCACACCTGAAACGATGGCGCAACTATTCTATGCCCTCGAACAAATTAAAAAAGTAGTCGGAGACGACTGGAAACGCCACATCTATATTACCACCGATCCACGTGTCGGCCCGTTAAAAAAATGGGCATTCGATAACGAATTACCCACATTCCATATACCACCGAAAGTCGGTGGCCGATTCTCGGTTCTAACCAGTGTCGGGTTGTTTGCGGCGGCTGTCACGGGAGTGAATTGTTACAAATTACTCGATGGTGCAAAGTGGATGGAGGAGCGTTGCTGGAACGAGAATCTGCAAGAAAATCCCGCCGCATGGCTTGCCGCGATGGCTTACCGCGCCGACCGTGAACTTGCAATAAAAATGTTTGTGATGATGCCGTACAGTAATCGCCTCTACCGGCTTGGTGATTGGTTTCGCCAGCTCTGGGCGGAGTCGATTGGCAAGCGTTACAACCGTAATGGTAAAGAAATATTCGTAGGTACGACCCCTATCAAAGCGCTTGGTGCGACCGACCAACATTCACAAGTTCAGCTATACGTCGAAGGTCCGAAAGACAAATTGACGATTTTTGTTGAAGCACCGTTTGACCATGAAATCAAGATACCGGAAGGGTTGCCGGGTGACACGTCACTGTCATACTTGAAAGGTCACGGCTTCGGTGAATTGATACATGCCGAACTGCGAGCCACCGAGCGTGCATTGGCACTAGCGGGTAGGCCTTCGATAAAGATCAAACTGAATGGTCACACCCCGGAAGCGGTTGGCGCATTCTTCTATTTATGGGAAGTCGCAACTTGTTTTGCAGGTTCATTGTACAACATCAATGCTTTCGATCAACCCGGTGTCGAAGCTGGTAAAATCACCACTGCCGCACTAATGGGTAAAGCCGGAATGGAAACTGAAGCGCAAACGATTCGCGACGAACATGATAAGTTTCCTCGCATCGTGTTGTAGCGGTAGTGCCCACTGCCAAGTGGGCACACAATTTATAGTAGGGTGTGAGCTCTTCTTTTTTAATCAGTTCTTCCTTTCTACTTTTCCATTTCCGTAGGACAGAGAGTCGTCTGTCCTTTTTTTTGGTTGGAGAGGGTGTGAAAAGTTGATAGATTGAATCGTACACACAAAGGAGTTTTTAATGAAACTCAAGTCCGCAGTATCGCTTCTGTTTCTGCTACCCTATTTTGAAAGGTTTTAATTTTGGCAACACTAAATGAATACTTCGTAAAAGATTTTAATCGCTTACTTTGCATGGCATCTGAACAAAGCGCAAAATTGCTTGACACAGATGAGGTTATTCCGTTTACTGTTCGCGTTCACTTCGATTTTGAATCTTGTTCAAAATTTGTGTCCGTTTATATTCCTGCTGATCTTAATCCAGTAAGCATTACACAATATTTTATCAATGACATCACTAAAGCATTAGACATAGCAAAAAATGTAGAATTTGCTAGTGGTTTTTACGGACTTGATGATAAAACAAATTCTGAAGATCTTTTATTTACAGGCCGACTCTTCGTTTACACAGATACAGATATACCACAAGAATTGATCTCAGGATTGAGAGATGACAGTAAAACAAAAGGAATTAAATTAGATGTTCGTTCAATTGCATACAGAGATGCAAGAAATCATTTTGAAAGACCATTGGCTTTTATATCACATGATTCGCGTGATAAAAAAGATGTTGCAGAGCCAATCGCTATGGGGCTTCAGAAATTAATGTGCCCAGTGTGGTATGATGAGTTTTCATTGAACGTTGGTGATTCTTTACGCGAATCTATCGAACATGGCATTAAAGAATCAAAAACATGCATCGTAGTGTTATCTCCTAATTTCTTTGCAAACACTGGTTGGACTAAAAAAGAATTTAATTCAATTTTTAGCAAAGAAATCGTTGAAGGGAAAAATGTTATCTTACCCGTGTGGCACAAGGTTTCTCGACAAGAAGTGTATGATTATTCTCCAAACCTTGCCGATCGTAAAGGTATCAGTACCGATCTTGGAATCGATGAAGTCGTAAAACGACTTCATTGTTCGATAGGTGTTCTTTAGGCAATACACAATCTAAAAGGAGCAAAATGAAATCTCTCATATCTGTAATTTTTGCACTGTTAGTTGCGCTGTCAGTTGTCTATACTTCGAATGCACAGAATTATTGGCAACCCACAACAATGGACTCTGCAAGAGTTACAATATCTGCAATAGCCTCCGACTCCTCTAATAATATTTACATTGGCAATTGGGATGGGGGCAGCATGTCAACAGACAACGGACAGTCATGGACAAATTTGAATATGCCATCTTATGCAAGCAATTTCATGTTTAGAAATGGAGCAATTTATGCCGCATGCGGAAGTGGAACTTATAAAACAACTAATCAAGGTTCAAGCTGGTCATTAATTCATTCTGAACCTAATGCACGTTGTATAGTCAATAGAAATAATACTATTTATTTAGGAACTGATGGAGCTTTTTACAAGTCAACAAACGATGGAAACAGTTGGACAGTCCTTTCTTTCGGTATACAAAATTTAATTTTTCAGTCAAATGGAACTTTGTTTGCATTAAGACAAAATCGGTATGTAATTCGAACGACAAACGAAGGGATAACATGGGATACTGTGTTGGCTGTCTCTTCTACGAATACTTCTCCTATAGCTACTGTAATTTGTAACGCACCTGATGGTAGCATTTTAGTGGGTGATAACGGAGGTAACGGATACCATTCTACAAACAATGGAGCTACTTGGAGTTTTATTTTTCAAAATAATCCTGCTTTTTTTGTAACTAATTTTTTAGTTGATGCTTTTGGGTTTTACTATTATTCTACAGTCGGAAGTAATTCTGAAGTGTATCGGTCAAGTAACAATGGTACTGATTGGGAGAACTTGAGCGCAGGATTACCTAACAGTCAAGGACATTATCCTTACATGACATTGTGCCCAAACGGTTATCTTTTTGTTTCGATGGGTCAACGAGGCGTTTATCGAA
>CAZPUW010000248.1:0-4804 GCA_964589795.1 uncultured bacterium | reverse complement strand
GTCGCGGATGGTGATTCCGGTCTTCGAATTCTCGATATCACGAATCCAATCAGTCCGCAATTTGTCGGAGTCTATCATACTCTCGGTGTCGCTCAACAATCGATTATTAATGGCAGCCATGCTTATGTAGCGTGCGGTGATTCGGGTCTGTTCATCATCGACGTCAGCAATCCGGCAAACCCGCAACTTACGAGGCGGTTGACTAATCTCGGTGGTGTTACCCGGGTGCAAATATCCAATGTTTTGATCTACATCGCTACTTCTAACTCGGGAATGATTATCCTAAACATTGCAAATCCCTCAAACCCATTACAGGTTGGAACGTTTCCCAACACTGGAAATTTAGTCGGGATTCAGGTTACCGGTGGCACGGTGTATTTAGCTGATGAGAATGTCGGCGGTGGTGCCGGAGGGATGCGTATTGTCGGTGTTGGCAATCCGGGAAGTCCGCAACAGATGGGAATATATCATGAACAGGGGACAACCGGTATCCAAACCAGTGGCAGTTACGCGATTGTCGCAGCAGCGGAAAATGGGTTACGGGTCGTCAATGTCAGCGACCGCACCAATCCTCAGGAAGTTGGCTTTTATGATACTCCGGGTATGGCAAGTCGTCTAAATATTGTTGGCGATACCGCCTTTCTTGCCGATTGGACAAACCTTGGAGTCTATAACTTCTTACCGTCTACCGGTGTCGTAGACCGCTTGGGTTCAGCGCTTCCGAACGAGTTTACGCTCAAACAGAATTATCCAAATCCATTCAATCCGACCACCACCATCGAATACACGATTCCCAAAACGAGTAAAGTTGATTTGAAGTTATTCGATGTGACGGGAAGAGAAGTCGGGACACTCGTGAATTTCAATCAGAACCCGGGGACATACCGTGTAACGGTAGATGCGGGCAAGTTTGCGTCAGGGGTGTATTTCTATCGCCTAAATGCGGGTGGATTTACCCAAGTAAAGAAAATGAGTGTGCTGAAGTAACGATTCGGAATAGATCCACGAAAAGGGCGGACACAGGTGTTCCGCCCTTTCAGTTTATATCAACCAATTGCCATTTTTCTGGTCGCATTCAGTGCGGTATCTTAGGGCATTAACACAATTGAGGTTTTTTTAGTGGATTTAGTTTCGTTTTTGCTCGATTGGATACTCCATTTAGATGTTCATCTTGCCCAAGTCATTCAGCAATACGGTTCGTGGACCTATGCGATATTGTTTTGCGTGATTTATTGCGAGACCGGTTTAGTCGTGACCCCCTTCCTTCCCGGTGACTCACTGTTGTTTGTCGCCGGTGCATTGACCGCGGCAAATCCTACCGTTCTCAATATCGGTTTCCTATTCGGCTTGCTGTTCTTCGCAGCGGTAGCGGGTGACAACACGAATTATACCATTGGGCGATTCGCAGGGATGAAATTGTTCACACACCCCGACAGCAAAGTATTCCGCAAAGATTACCTCGACCGTACCCACTCATTTTACGAAAAATACGGCGGCAAGACGATTATCATCGCGAGGTTCGTGCCGATTGTACGGACATTCTCACCATTCGTTGCCGGGTTGGGAAGAATGACATACATCCGGTTTCTTAGTTTCGATTTGGTAGGTGGAGCGTTGTGGATTGGCTCACTTACCTTCGCGGGATATTTTTTCGGGAATATTGAATTTATTCAAAAGAACCTGACTATCGTAATTTTTGGGATTATCTTTTTATCAATTCTACCGGCCATCATTGAAGTTTTCAGAGGAACACGGAGCGCAAAATGAAACACGTTCTTATCGCGGCAATCCTTTTTGTCGCCACGGTTACCGGATTTGCGGCGACACCGACACCACCGTCTATCGAGCATAAGATGTGGTTCGAACTGCATCCCGATTCGCAGACGTTAATCGGCGTCGATACGATTCACATCATCAAAGGGTCGCATACTTTCCTATTGGCGAAAAAATGCGATCCCAGCATCGTAGTGTTGGAATCGGACAAAATGGTTGATTTAAAATTCGTACCGGCACGCAACATTATCCATCCCGAGAATGACGATGAAGCGGGTTGGTATGACAAGGCGGTCGCAGTCACCATCAGTGGCGATAAGAAAGTCGTCGTTTCGTGGCGCGGAATTTTTAACGATTCAGTTTCGAGTACGATGTTCTCGCGCGAACAAATTTCCGGTGTACCGGATGGCGTGGCATCAAATGCGGGAATCTACTTGTCAAATTCCGCTCTCTATTATCCGACCGTAGTCGACGAAGTTCAAAGTTTTTCGGTGACGTTAGATGCGCCTGCCGGATGGATTCCCGTCACTACCGGCCTGCGGACAAAAATCGGAAATGCACCGGATAACTTTACCCGATGGTCGTTCGGTGGATGGTGGCAATTGGATGCGGTAACTATCGCGGCAGGGAAATTTGTCGTGCGTGAAGCCGACACGCTCGGCATCCACATTGAGACTTGTTTCACTCCGGCAAGCGATACTCTCGCACCGACGTATCTCGCGTATGCGAAACGATATATCGGACGTTACTCGAATGAATTTGGGACTTACTGCTGGCCGTCGTTCTCGATGGTGGAAGCATTTTTCCCGGCGGGATACGGGTTACCGGGATTCACCTTCTTGGGCTCGGAAGTTATCGCACTGCCATTTATTCCGATGACATCGCTTGGCCATGAAGTGCTACACAACTGGTGGGGTAACGGTGTGTATGTCCAAAGTAACGGCGGAAACTGGTGCGAAGGACTTACCGTATTTGGAGCGGATTGGGCATACAAAGCGGATCGCGGTGAAGATGCCGATTACCGGAGGGGACTCATAAAAGATTTCTCCAGTTATGTACACGACGGTCGTGACTTCCCACTCGAAAAATTTACCTCACGTTCGAGTGGTGCGACGCGGGCGGTAGGATATGGCAAATCAGCATTCTTTTTCCACACACTGAAAACGATGATGGGTGAAGATAAATTCAAAGTCGGCTTGCAGAAATATTTTGGGCAATATAAGTACCGTCTCGCCGGATGGAAAGAAATCGAAGAGTGCATGGAGCAAGCAAGTGGGATGGATTTGAAAGATACCTTCCATGAATGGATTCAGGGGACTGGTGCACCCAAACTGAAACGGGTCTCGGTGCGACAAAAAGAAAGTACCCTTTCCATCGATTTGGATATCGTTGGTAAGCCGGTGCCAACTTGGATTCCCGTGCGGTTATCCAACGGCGACAAAACTCGTGACATCGAAATGAAAGTCAACGGAAGCCATGCGGCTTGGACATCGCTGACCGAATCGACCATCTATGATTGGAGGCCGACGGATGTGGCGATTGACCCCGATTGCAAAGTGTGGCGGGAACCTGCGAAAGGAGAGATTCCCCCGGCTTTGTCCGATTTATATGGTGCGAAAGTTGTCGCCTGTTATCTGATTTCGACGAAAGACGCGGCGTTGGATTCGGCAATGCGGAATATGACCAAAGCGTTATTCGATTCTGTGGTTTGGGTGAATTCGGAGAAAGAGCGACCGGAATTACCGCTCGCGGTATTTCTCTCACTGGCGGCATCGCCACCTCAGTATTTGAAAGCATTTCAAGGGTTAGTGAAAGGGCCGGTGCAGGAGAAACTCGTCAATTATTCCAATGTAATGGTGTCGGATTATGAGGGAAGAATCATTTCCTCATTCGCGGCGGAAAATCTCGCTGGTGTTGCGGCACTGGCGCGTAAAGCGCCGCACTATGGGAAATATTCTTACCTGCTATTCGATGAAAAGGGGATGAATGTTGCAAAGGGAACGCTACCACCGGAAAAACATGAGCTAAAAGTGAAAGTAGGGTAGTGCGCGCTTTCGAACGTGTACACATTCTGTAGGGGCGGTTCGTGAACCGCCCTTTCTGTTTCTTAATTTGTCATTGCGAGGAACGAAACGTAGGAACCCCGAAGGGTTCCAAAGTGAAGAGACATGGCAACCTATTTTTATTATCTTTCTTCTGTTTGTTCTTTTCTAATCGTATATTACACTTAATAACCGTCAACCTTTCTCTCCTTGCCCGGAGCCACCATGATTTACCGCAAATCTTTCCTCTCTCTCTTTACCCTTCTTTTCATCTTTATTTCTATGTCTTTTTCTTTTTCTCACAACCTACCACCTATCACCCAACACCCTTTCTGTTTCACCGAAAACCGCGGTCAGTGGGACTCCCATGTCCTTTACAAATGCAATGCTCGCAATGGCATGACGTGGTTCCTCGAACGGGATGGGATTACTCTACTCACGATGAAAGAGGATAGGACGAAACCGCCTATCGTTGATCCCTCTGAGCGTGATTTACCGGAGATGATGAGACGACATCCGGCACGATACCCGATGAAAAGCCATGCATTGAAATTCAAGTTTTTGGAGACAGGGGTCGGGGTAGCAGTGCCACGGGTATTGGGGTCGGGAAAAGAAACTTTCAAGGGACAGAATGAATTCTGTCCTACGGAAAAGATAAAAGCAGAAGCAAAAAATGTCGAGCCGTCCAATGAACTCCCTTGGCACAACAACTATTTCTTGGGGAACGATTCTACCAAGTGGGCACCAAACTGCCGGAACTACACAAATATTGTCTATCGGGATGTATGGGAAGGTATCGATATCGAGTGGTATGAAGAAAATGGTAAACTCGAGTTTGATTTTGTCGTACAACCCGGAGCCGATCCAAGTCAGATTAGGATGAGTTGTGAAGGGTTGACAGGAGAGATGTCGTTAGATGGATTTGGGATTCAGGATTCGGGATTCGGAGAAAAAGGAAAAGTTGAGGTTACCACGTCTCTTCCGGCGCA
>CAZPUW010000247.1:0-4827 GCA_964589795.1 uncultured bacterium | reverse complement strand
TTTGTCCGAAGTGCCACAAGTCCAGCTGGAAGTCCATAGGCATTGGTGTCGAACAAGTACAAACTGAGTTAAAGAAACATTTTCCTCAGGCGAAGATCACATCCTTTGAGAGGCCTTCGAAATTGAAAAGTATCAAAAGGCACTTTCAATTAAACCAGAATTTTACCTTATTTGGACAGACTTAGGTCATACTTACAATAACTTAGCAAGATTAAAATCCAATACTGAAGCAATGATTACATACAAGCTTGCTATTGAAAAATATAGTAAAGCGACGGAGATTAACCCAAATAGTGCGTATTCATGGTATGGATGGGGAAGCGTTCTAGATGGTATGGCGAGGATAACTAATTCGACTGAATCTGAAAATTTATTTACTGAGGCGATTGAAAAATACAAAGGAGCACTCTCGATTAATAAAAAAAATGCATACTTTTTGATAGGATTGGGTAATTCGCTGACTGGATTAGCGAGACTGAAAGAAGGGAGTGATGCGGAAAAGTTATTTAATGAATCTATAGAAAAATACCAAATAGCTATATCAATTAAATCGAATGCTTTCGATGCTTGGAATAATTGGGCATCTTCATTACTTATGCTTTCAAGATTTGATCACCCAGAATTTCTTGTTTTAGCCGTTGAGAAAGCAAAACACTCTGAATCTATCAAGCATGGTGAAGGTTCATATAATTTGGCTTGTATCTGCTCATTACAAAAACGATTCGAAGAATCTGAAAAATGGCTGCGAACATGCATCGAATATAAAACTCTCCCTAACCGCAAACATTTAGAAGAAGATATCGATTTAAACAATGTTCGTGACCTGCCTTGGTTTCAGGATATACTTACACAAGCACCTCCACCATAAAAAACGAGCGGGTTTGAAACCCGCCCCTACAAAATCACCCGACACACCCTACTTCTTCCCCCCATCACTCGTTAAATCCAGAAAACTACCGCCCTTCCCGGATTTATCACCCAACGGCGGATACTTTTTTACTTTGATACTACCGGAATTGATTTCATCTTTCGTCCAAAGCCAATCTCGCCACAGCGTATCCAGACTATCTATACTCATTCCATAAATCGCCTCGATTCTACATACACCATGCTTATCATACTCTATCAGTTTGTCTCGCCCAAACCGTGCCTCGAGGAATTGATAAAACAGTCCTGCTTGCATGTACGCGTATAGCGCTTGCTCATAACGAAATAATGAATCATTAACCATCAGGTAACGGATTGGATAGATGGTGGCACCACGATTATTGATGGCATCGAAATACTGGTCCTTTAATCGGTTGACATAATCTGGATATACAAGCTTCTGACCGGGATTAAATTTGTCCGAAACAAATACCGCTACCCCCTCACATTCAAAACAACTCCCTTTCACACCCAGTATGCCGTGGGTTACTTCATGAAGGATAGTGTGTGTGTTATTCAGATAACCGACATGCAAATAAATTCGGTTCCGGCTGGCTTCCATTCTGCCATTGTCAAAGATGTACGCAGTAAGCGTATCGGTGTATGTGATGCCGAAGTACTGGGTAACGATGTCAATGTCTTTTTCAATTTTCTTGATTAACGCATACTTTTTCCAAACAGGAATCCCCCCGACAATGCTGTCATCGATAACGATGTGGTACTTTCTCGAAGTAGTGAAGTAGCCACAGCTTTGCAAAAAAAGAACCACAACCATCAGGCAACAAAACCTAACGATCGTGATTCGATTAAATAAGTGGTTTTTGAATATGTCAACCATCGTGCACCTAACCAATCCTTTGATCAATTAGACTCTCTTGTACATCTCATCTTTTATTTACTATTACCAATTATGACTCCGGGTAGGGGCGGGTCACCGTGCCCGCCCGTTGGAGGTTTGCTAATAATTTACTACCGGCAGGACGCCAACGCTACAATGAAAAGGGCGGTTTGCGAACCGCCCCTCCCCATTCCCTATTCTCCATTCCCTATTCCCCGCCTTTCACATGAACATCGATGCAAATGCCGCCGTTATCCAATTCGCCAGCACACCGCAGAACATCATCCGCAGTCCTATCGCGGCAAGTTGTGACCGTTTCTCCGGTACCAATGCGCTTATCCCGCCAATCTGAATTGCAACGCTGCTGAAATTCGAAAAGCCGCACAGTGCATACGTCGCCAGTGCTACCGAGCGTGGCGAGAGTGTATGCGCCGCTTGCATTTCGGCAAGTTTCGCGTATGCGATAAATTCATTCGCCGATACCTGTGTTCCTAACAAATAACCAACTTTCCCCGCCTCATCCCACGGTATTCCTAACATCCACGCAAACGGCGCAAACACCGTCCCGAAGATGTCTCGCAGTGAATCGGGGAAGTGTGTAAAATCGGTATAGTACCAAATCTGACCACTCGCCCAATGCAATAAAACATTTATCCCTTCGATGAGTGCAATGAATGCGATGAGCATCGCGGCGATATTCAACGCGAGCTTCATACCGTCCGATGCACCGGAGGACGCGGCATCCAGCAGATTGGTATAAAAATTCTCTCGCGGTACTTTCACCTTACCGTACGTCACCGGCTTCTCGATTTCCGGTATCGCAATCTTCGCGAACATCAGCGCCGCCGGTGCCGACATGACTGACGCGGCAATAATATGGTTCGCGGGAATCCCCATCGCGATGTATCCCGCCATCACGCCCCCCGCAATCGTTGCATACCCGCCGCACATAATCGCACCGAGTTCCGAACGCGTCGCTTGTTGCAGGTAAGGGCGTATCAACAGCGGCGCTTCCGTCTGTCCGACAAAAATATTCGCCGCACACGAGAGCGATTCGGCACCGGACGTGTGCATCGTCTTCGCCATTATCCGCGCAACAAACTCTACCACCGGTTGCATCAATTTGAGGTGGTAACACACTGCCATGAACGAAGAGAAAAAGATGACGGTAGGAAGAACAAGCAAACCGAACTGGAACCCGAATGTGTTCATGTACTCCGGTTTGACGATATTGCCGAACAGAAATTCCGATCCGTATTTCGAGAGCGAGAGAAAGTCGGAGACGCGGTCACCGAACCATTTCAGCGCTTTCACGCCGGGGGGAAACACAAGAATCGTTGCCGCGAAAATGATTTGCAGCAATACCCCCCAAGATATTGTCCTCCATGGGATTTTCTTCCGGTCTTCGGAAAACAGCGCCCAGACAACGAACAACAACAGCGGTACGGCGAAAATGGAACGGATGGAATTGGCACTCATCGGCA
The DNA here is from genome assembly GCA_964589795.1 of uncultured bacterium. Classification (GTDB taxonomy): domain Bacteria; phylum Electryoneota; class JAOADG01; order JAOADG01; family JAOADG01. Next base: position 1,578 of record CAZPUW010000247.1, on the reverse strand, counting down.
TTCTCCGGTAGTCACAGTTCAGGAAAGAGAAAAGATACGGCAGTGCTACCGGTCGTTACAATGAGGAAGTATTATTGGCAAAAGTGTGATAAATATTGACTTCACGGTTTATACCTGATAAATTGGGTTTATCGTTGATGGTAACGTTCGTTACAACTTGGAGGATATGATGTACCGTTCTACTTTTTCACTCTCGCTTTTCATTTTTGTCTTCTTTGCTACCAGCTTTTTCCTGTTGTCTTGCCAACCTGACCGGATTACAGGTCCTGCTCCCGCACCAATTTACTATATAAATCATTTTGTCGTGTTGGACTGTGATTCGACTCTTCGCACCATACTCGATTCCGCCAACACATATTTCAGCAATCCGAATTTCGATCCATCGGGTTATATGCCATTGACTTTAACAACCAGTAACACGGTTTTATCCGGCGCATCGTACCAATGGCATTTTGAATTCGAATTGGGCTATAACTCCGATACCCACCGGCATTTCATAACCGGTATCAAGGCGCGTAACATCCCCGCCGCATTGAATGGCACGCTGTCCGACGTTCATATCGACCAAGCGAGTGGTGTAATAAATACAGTTAACGTAAACGAGCGTCCTGTCTCCCATACCGATTCTGCTGCTGCTTATTCACGCCAGGCGCAAGGATTGCTTTATCGTATCGCACGGGCGAATTTAGCGGGAAGACGGTTATACGGCGGCGATGCCACAACCGTACAAAGTTTAATCGACGTGGGCTTACTACCACAACAGGATACTTTGTACACGCAGTGGACAGTCTCAATGGTTGGTCAGAACCCGACATCGCAAATCCAAGCCATTTCGACTTCGACAATGCCGTCGGGCGCGGGAAAGGTCGTTACGTTCACGTTGGCCACCCAAACATTTTCCGGGTACGGACTACTGCAATAAACGGAATCACATTTTTTTATTTACGATGCCGGAGGTTCCGGCATTTTTTTTTATCCAGAAAAACTCCATCAGAGTAACTCTCCTCTCCACTAAGTATTTACTTCTTCGAGAATACGCACCATAACCCGCGAAAGCCGGTAGATTAACTGCAACCGGTTACTATGTACATGGCACATACTTGTTGGAAGCGGTAAAAATCACACTTTTTCGAGTACCAGCCCAAACACGCTTCTACACTCGAATCGAAAGGATAAATATGGATGCTCTGACCCTCACAACCACGCTGCTGTTTGCGTGCGCAGTGCATTCGGACAGAACCGAACTCAATGCCATCCGCTTAGCGGAAAGTATTCGTTTATATGGCGGAAAAAACGCGAATGCACCGGTATGGTTTATGGTTCCACAAAACCAAAACCTCTATACGGTAAAAAATCAAACCAAACTTGATTCACTTCATGTTAACGTTATCAAATACACTATCGACGGTGAAACCTTCAAATTTGACTATGCACCGCAAACCGTTGCTTCGGCAACGGCGGAAACCGAAGCAGTAGGCAAGACCGAAAGTCTTGCATGGATTGACGCCGATGCCGTCATACTGAACGACCCGGAAACATTGAAATTGTGGGCAAAGAAGTCGATAGCAGTACGTCCGG
>CAZPUW010000246.1:0-4866 GCA_964589795.1 uncultured bacterium | reverse complement strand
CGACTAAACTCAACAACAACATTGTCAATAGTGATACCGGAGTCGAAAATTTCTTTCCCATCTTTCCTCCTTTGTTCACCGCGCACCGCTTGTTAGTCGTTTACTTCAGTAATGTCATTCGCTTTACCGCAGAGAAATTACCCGCCCGGAGCCGCACGAAATACACTCCCGAACCCAACCTCGTACCATCGAATTGTAATTGGTGGTGTCCCGCCGGTGCCGGCCCATCCAAGAGTGTCGCAACTGTTCTTCCTTGGATATCATACACTTTCAAAGAAGCAATCGTGGTCTTCGGTAAACTGAACGAAATCGTTGTCGTCGGATTAAATGGATTCGGATAACACTGCTCTAACGCAAACCCCTTCGGAACGCTCACTTCATGCCACCCCGCATTGACTCCCATCGTCGCATCATTCCGGTAGAGCCCGCGCCACACTGTTCCGGCATAGATGTATCCGGTTATTGTATCGTACACAATCGTGTTGATATCCACATCGGGTAATCCTTCCGAATAGTTGACAATTGAGCCGCCTCCTTGCGTCGCGCGCCAGACGCGGTTGCTCCCCGTTCGCGAAGCGAACAGGAAACCCCCTTCCGTCTCAAACGTCATCGACACAACCGGCTCGTTCCAGATGGAATGGAGCGTTCCGATGCTGTACCCGGTGTAGAGCGCACTGTCCGTCGCGACAAGCATCGCACCCGAACGATGCACCTCGATCTCAGTTACCGGCGAATGAATCGATGAGCGTGTCCAACTGCTGTCGGCGTTGAGCACATACAGACCGTTATTGCACCCTATCCACAATACACTATCCGCAGTTTCCGCGATATCGTTTATCGTGTAATGGAAAGTATGCGAGTGCCAAGTACTGCCGTCGTCGTCCGACCAGAGATAGGTGCTGTCCAGCGTAACGTAGATGCGCGATGAAAGCGTACTGTGGTATGTCCCCATCGCACTGTAAAATACTGTCCAAGTCACGCCATTGTTGGTGGAGCGGGTGCGCATGGTAAGAAGTAAACCCGAGTGCGTACGAATTGGAAATTGATCGTAGAATGTGTCCGGTACCCAATTATTTCCATTGTCGTACGTTTTTAATATCTGGCCGTTGTTATACACGAAGAGTGTGTCGCGGGTGCAAGGCAGAATTATACCAACTTCGGAACAATTCAGTCCGCTGTTGCCCGGCGCCCAATCCGTACCGTTGGTTGTGCGTAAAATTCCATTCAATGTGGAGGCGACCATCGCCCCGCCATCGCCGAGCGGAACAATGCGGTGTACCAAATCGTTGAATGTATGCATCGGATACGGAATTTCATGTTGGCTAAGCATTGCGGTGTTTATGTCAAACACATAATATTGCGTATAGGCGCTTAGATAAACCGAATGATTCCCGTCAAAATAACAACCGTAAGTAGAACCGATTGATGGTGTAAGCGCCGTCCAACTTCCTCCGCTGTTATGGGTTTGGTAGATGACTCCACTGCGGAAAAAGGCATACCCGGTAGTGTCGTTTTTAGCGGTAAAGCCGATAAGCTCGTCGACACCGAAAGTTAAAACTGATGTGGAATCCCATGTTGTACCGTAATCAGTCGAGCGCCATACCGCACCGTTCATTTGTCCGACGTTGAAAATCGTTCCATTGGGAAACACCCCGTATCCCACTGACGCCGGTAACGCTGTCTGGCTAATATTTTGCCACGACATGCCATGGTTGGTAGAACGGTAGAGTGAAGCAGTCATACTCGGATAGTAGGAATAAACACTGTAATAGACGTTGCCGGTTGAATCGAATTGGAAATGGTAATTATTTCCATTCGGTAGTGAATCGTCCGAATGAATCCAATCTACACCGCCATCGCTTGAATAAAATGTACTTTGACCGATGACATTGATATAAAGATTACCGTTGTGGTCGCTTTCAACAGCACCTACCGAATCCGTATCGAAGCCGTTCAGTTGCCAATGCGCCCCGTTGTCCGTTGACTGGTATAGACCACTCGGTATGCACCCCGCGAAAATCGTTCCGTTGGGTATTGTAGCAAGCCCATACACGTGACCCCCATCGAGACCGGGCATTGCCGTCCACGACGCAAATGCCAGCGTAACAATGAGGAGTGCTATAACTGTGAGAAGAATGCGATTAAACAAAGGAGTAAGTCGAAGCATAATGATATTCCTATCATCGTTAGTAGGGACAAAGTGAGGAAAAAAATAGAGTGTATGCGATTACCGCATAAATAGAATCTTTTCGGTTTTTACGTAACCGGGCGATTCCATCTTCACGAAATATGTACCGGAAGAATATTTTCCCGCATTCCAGATAAACCGGTGATACCCTTCATATAAAATACCGGTATGTAATGTGGTTAGTTCCTGCCCCAGAACATTAAATACTTTCAGCTTGACATTCGCGCGATACGGAACCGCTACCACAAAACTAATCGAAGGATTGAATGGGTTCGGATATCCCGGTTTGAGTTCAAATTCGTGAGGTACTACCGCACTCACCGGTTCCGTCACCGCCGATGTCCCGATTACGAAATCATTATCGCTGACGTCAACCGCGAGCGTATCGTAAATCGAGCGTATCTCGACTCTCGCATTATTGGTTGTGCTGGTTGGGGCAGTCCATGTCCGGTTCGAATCGGTCGTCGGGATGTTCGCATACAACAGCGTCCACGGCCCCGCTACACCCGTCGTACTGACATACAGTTGCAACATTCCGGTTAGTCCGCTCTCTGCGTGGAATCGAACCGGGACAGTACTGCCGGGCAGATACGCTTCACCGCCATTCGGTGAAATGACTTGTACTATTGGATGGCGAATCACAAAATTATTCGCACTCACTCCGAACAAAGTTGAATCCGTTTCCGACACTACCCGAATCCGCGCGTTAACTGTTACATCCCCAACGCCGGGGTACCACACAAATCTTCCCGTATTCGTACGATTGGAAATCAATCGCGTCCATGCCCCTGATGGATAATTCAAATTCAAATCGATATGGAGCGTGCCAAGGACTCCCGAACTTGTCCAGCTAATCGTATCGGCAATACCGATTTTCGCCGTATCGTTCGTAGTTGGATGGAGAAGTGTGATTGACCGCGCAAGAATCGTAAAATTCGAATCGCTCTCATCGCGAATCGTCGTATCGGCAAGTGAAACTACTCGTATCCGCGCCGTTGTCGTTGCCGTCCCCGATACCAGCCAACCGTACCGGCCAATATTCGGTGTCGCCGGAACGATGTTGGACCATACTCCACCCGGATAATTCGTATTCATGTCAATTCGTACGTTGCCGCTTATTCCATTTGCCATCCATCGTATCGAATCAACCGAACCGACCGGTAAACTTTCTCCGCCGTTTGGTGTTACAACGGTAATGGAACGGTCAGCTATTGTGAAATTAAAATCGCTCAATCCGAGTAACGAGTCTCGATCGATGGAGTAAATCTGTATTCTTGCCGTACTCGTTGTCGGCCCGGTGACTGTCCACGGCAATAAACCACTGTTCGATGTGGATGCGATTAGTGTTGTCCATGTTCCACCCGGGTAATCGCGATTCAAAGTGATTGTCACGAATCCACCTACCTGATACGTGTTCCACTTAATTGTATCCGTTGTGCCGATAGTGAACGTTTCACCGCCGTTCGGTCGAATTATTCCCCGCGGATACCACGTCGGATTTGCCGAAGTCGGACTAACCTGAACATTAAAAATGTATGGGGCACTCGAAGTCGGAGCGAGGTACGGCCCGCCGTTGCAAAATGGAGTTCCTTCCAGTGTTGGTATCGTATTCGGACTAAGGATGGTCGGCCATACCCGGATATAAAACGGTTGTCCCGCTTGCAGTTGCGTCGGTAGTGCGTTGGAATCAACCGCAGTCAGTGAGACGGAAAACGCGCCGTTCGTATTGACTACAGTGCTATCGAATCCATCGCCGATACGGAAGTATCCGGAAAACACATCGTCCCCGCCGACACTCCCGTCGTGAAACCCGTCGAAATTCGGTGGATCCAGCACCCCGTTCACCCCCGGCTTGATAACTTGCACCAATGCGCCGTGCGGCACCGCCACTGCATTCCGCATGATACGGATAACCGTGTCGCCACCGGCATTGGTGGTCGCAAAGTCGAACAAATAGGGTTGGGCGGAAACGTATCCCGCCGTGAGGATTAACAAAATTGCGGCTAAGAAATGTCGGCACCGTATCATAGGTTCTCCCTGCGCGAAGCAGTAGAAAGGTAATACAACAATGTACAAGTGAATTTCGCCGTTTTCAATTGATTTGCGAGGAACGAAGGGCGCGACCGTGTGCGCCCAAAGTGACGTGGCAATCTTCGTAGCACCGCCCTCCGGGCGGTAGTGGGGTAGGGCGGCTCACCGTGCCCGTCCGGCATTTCTTTCCTTTACTGATAAATCGGTATATTACCAAGTGAGTGTATTAGAAAAAGTACTATGTAACCTTACTACTACCAACCTTGAAAGGAGGATGTATGGGGAAGAAATTTTCGACAGTGGTTTTAGTGTTGACAGTTTTGCTTTCGGTCACCGCTTTAACAAGTTTTGCTACTCCTCCATCTTCTGGAATAGAAGTTGGTTTTTATTTACCTCGTAGAATACCATTTGCGACTCCTTTTAAAATAACCTTTGGTTGGACAATAGATTCCGCTCCGGAAAAAGCGTCAGCAGATATCACCATTCCTGATGGAATAGAACTCCAAAAAGGTGATTTGCATTGGGAAGGTAATATCATTCCTAGTCATCAACATAGCATGGATCTATTGATTTGTATTAAAAAACCGGGGGAATACGCATTATCCGCAGTCATTAATGCATCGAATTTTCAGTATATCGAGTACAAC
>CAZPUW010000245.1:0-4867 GCA_964589795.1 uncultured bacterium | reverse complement strand
CCAGTGTCACATGTCCCGAAATCGAATAATAGACAATACTCGCTGTATAATCCTGACCCGTATAGGAAGCATACACTTCCGCATAACTTCGACTGACCGGTAAGAAGGAATAGCCCGCAAGTATCGGTACTACAGTTCCTCCCCAATTTTGTGGAACTAACTCCGAATAATTCCCCAGCGAATCAGTGACTACTGAATCGGGGAAACCACTTAACCAAACTCCTCGCAATCCATTACCGTTGAAACTCAAACGACCGGAAATGGCATAAGTATAAGCGATGTTAAATGAAGCCGATGTTCCCGCTACCTGCGGTGTCATATTCAATGTTGTAATGCGAATTCGCGCACTACTCGTACCTACACCGGAAACCGGCCACGGCCATGTTCCGCTATTCGAGGTACTTGCTGTAAGTGTTTCCCATAACCCGTCAGGATAATTTCGATTCAGTTCAATCTTAACATTTCCAGTCACATTAAACGATGACCACAATATGTTATGGACACTTGGATTGGGTATCGTCACCCGTGCCGCCGGATCGGTAATCGTTATCGAATTGGGTTGAATCGTGGTGAACGACCAAATCGGCCCGCTGGTTGATCCGGTCGCATTCGTTTCAACCACTGTCCAATAATAAATAGTTGAATTCAGTAAGGTCTGTGGAGAATAATTTGCTTGCGTACTGTTGTTCAGCACCCTTGTGGTTGTGTCATGTCCTGCTACCGAATTATAGTTTGTTCCGAAATAAAGTGAGGCGGACGCAGTATTCGAACCATTCACCCATGTTACATTCGGATTAACCGAAATGTTGTTACTCGTATCAGTTGGGTTCGGCTGGGTTGGAGCGCCCGGTAATGGCAACGGGTTACTCACGGTAAACAAACTCGAAGTATTATTATATGTGGTGTAAATCGTGTTACCGATTCGTATTTGCGCATTCGTTCGTGCTGGTCCGGTTATAGTCCACGGATATGTTCCGGTATCAGGGATGCTGCGTACCAACGAGTGCCAATTTCCAGTTCCCGTGCTATCGACATCGATGAAAACCGATCCATTATCGTTTACATCGTGTGTCCATGTGATGTTGTGTTGTGTCCCAATCACCCAATTCGTGCTCGCGATAGGTGATGTAATCGTGTAAGTAGGTGACACCAACACACCTGCGGTCGAAACCCCGCGTACCGTCGTATCGGTTAATGAAGTGACGCGCACATAAAGCGTGGGTGTCGTTGGTGGTGTCGCTTGCCAAGAATAGAATCCGTTATTAGTTGTACTGCTGACCAAAGTTGTCCACGGGCCGTTTATCGAATTCGCTCGTTCAATCATTACGTTTCCATTGACTGCCACGGACGACCAGAAAATGTAATTGGATGAACCGATATCCCACGTCGTGTTTGTGGAAGGAGCGGAAACGGTGATGGATGGTACGGAAATGGAATGTGAAATCGTAAATGTTGCTGCCGCAGAATTATCACACCATACAGCTACTCCATACCAATCTTGCGAGGCAGCTGTAAAGTTCAGAGTCATTGTCGTACCGTTACCGGTAGCTATCGCAGAATAACTGGAACGACTGTAAAAGTACGGTGAATTGGCGGAGTAAATAGCCATCTGTAAATTAGCGGTACCGGATGTGCGGTTAAGTGTTATCGTATGAGTGCCGGCGGCTAAACTGATATCAAATGCCTTCACAACATTCGATGTACCCCATGTAATACTGGCAGTGGTGCTGTTATTCGGAATAGCGTCGGTACCATCTTCCCATTCGGTGGTGTAACCACCGGAACCGGAGTAATTGACGACTTGCGGGTAATAGGTTCCAAGTGGGGCATGATTAAAATTGCACATAACGAAATCTGCGGATAATGCCCCCAATGCGGATCTCCCCATCAACGTCGTCAGCCCAAGATTATTATAGACGGAGATATCATAGTCGGAACTACCGGAGGGACGGACACCGACTACAGACCAGTAATTTACACTTTGACTAAAAGAATACAGATGTGGTGAATCGGTGTTGTTGACCGGAACGGCTGAAGTCAAAACGGTTTGAGCGGAAGCAATGGTAGTAAAAATGAGGACGAGAGCTATAAACCAAATCCGATAAATTTGATGATAGTTAACTAAAATGTATTTTGTGAATTCTCGTTTACGAAGATTGTCACCAGTAAGTACACACTTTCTTGTACTGGTATCAAAGTCCATTATCCCCCCGAACTTGTGTAAGTGTCAATTTCGTCAAATCTACATTTAAATTAAACACAAAACTATAATCTAAAGAGCGAATGCGTGCTACTTTACACTTTTGCGTAAATAGCACAGGAAGTGAATTGTTACATGCTTGTAAAAATATAAACTCATGTATTTCAAATATATCCTATGCGAAGCTCGGCAGTATTGTGATTTGCGTCTATTCATTCCGGCCAGTGCATATCGTATTTGATAGAATATGAAGTTTAAATCTTGAACGAAGTTATCAAAATTCCGGTTACCACTCAACCATGCCGGTTTCAATGTTATAAACAGCACCGATGATTTCCGCTTTATAGTGTGAAGAAAATGTTTGAAAATTCTTTTTCAGTAGTGAGACGGTGTGAAGTACGTTTGCATTCGTTGCCATTCGATAAATAGTATCCGATTGCCGATTAAGTTGTGAAATTATTGGTTCCATTGAAGTCGCCACATAGCGGCGGTTATCGTTGTACTTCGTTCCCGTGACTGCGGTTTCGATTGCGAGGCAATGGGTATGGCCGACAACGACAATTAATGGAATTTGAAAACTATCAACGGCGAATTCCAAGCTCCCCAATACTGTTTCATTTATTACATGCCCAGCATTCCGAATAACAAACAAATCCCCAAGCCCGCAATCGAATATCAGTTCCGGTGCAACCCGTGAATCCGAACAAGTCAATATCGCCGCAAATGGTTTTGCGGTGTCCGTCAATTGCTTACGTACTTGTGGTGTCTGGTTCGGGTGTGACATCTTCCCACCAGCAAAGCGATTGTTCCCGCCGACTAACAATTGTAACGAATGTTCGTGGCTTGGCATAATACTCCTTTTCGCGTAGTTTAATAAATACAGTGGTAAGAAAAAAATACGTGGTATCAATTGTACTTGGTGGATTCGTGAATCAGGTCCGCTCCCGATTAGATTCGACAAGACAATTCTCGCTTTTATGGAAACATAATTATTGGTATTTTAAGTATAACTACTTGAGAGTCAAATATGAACGGCGTGATTATCTACGGAAGCCCGAATCGAATCAATTCCACATCGGGAAGGTTAGCCAAACCATTTACCCAAGGACTGCGCGACGCTGGTTGGACTATCGAAGAGATCGTTCTTTACGATAAAGAAATCGGTCACTGCACCGGTTGTAAATCATGTTGGACGAGCACACCCGAGCATTGTACACAATCTGATGACATGACTGCAATCACTGAACTATTGCGCTCTGCTCAGCTCCTTGTAATTGCAACTCCGCTCTATTTCTTTACCGTTCCGGGTATGGTAAAGGACTTCATTGACCGCCAGTTAGCCCTGAATTACGGCGCCTATCAGAAGGCATTGGGGAAAATACCACTCGATACAATCGTCTGGCCGGAAACTTGTAAAGTTGTCTTGATTTCACCCTGCGGCTTCCCCGGCCTATCCAACTTTGATGTCCTCGAAGCGATGATGAAGAAAATTTATGGGAAAGCATTCGCAGAATCTTTGTACATACCCTCAGCAAACCCAATTATCCGCGATACGGATGGAACGAAATTTATCGAACTATACGATACAATACGCAAACTTGGTCATGAATTCGGAATGGCTGGTTCTTTTTCCGCCCAATCGTGGGAAAATTTTGTATCCATCACGGAAGAAATGAGCCGTGCTAATTATAGCAGGTTTGCCGCCCTCGGAAATAGGTGATGGGGAAGAACGATTTTGATTAACTGCGAGAAGCGGCGTGAAAATTGACGAACTTGAAAACCTCTACCTACCCCTTTACTGGCAACGGCAAAAGCAACAATGGGAGAATTACGTCGATGGCGGGCATTTTTCAATATACCAAAACAGTTTCATACGTGTTGATCGAATAGGATTGGATTTCCATCAGGATCGACTACAATAAAACTTGCTGGTCCAGTCGTACTCGCGTCTGCCTCTTGTTCAAACTTTACCCTTTGTGCTTTCAACTCTTTCTGCAATTCACGGATGTCGGTAAATTCGGCGAGTTTCTGCGCATTACCGTCCCAACCGGGATTAAATGTGAGAATGTTCTTTTCAAACATCCCTTGAAATAATCCGATAACGCAGTCCCCATTTTTCATGATTAACCAATTCTGCGATGCGTTTCCCGCAAAGGCCGTGAAACCGAATTTTTCATAAAACTTTATCGATGCTTCAATATCTTTGACTGATAAGCTTACTGAGAACGTGCCAAGTTTCATTTAAACTCCTCTTCGTTTGATGCTGTTTCTATATAATCCATAATGAAATTAAGATAAGTTATACGCTAAGTAACAACAATTATTTGTCAAAAATATTGGTAAATGTTAACTACCGCGTTAAACCATAATTATAACCGTCTTATATCTTACCCAAATCTCACTGTTTAGGTTACGTTGCAAGTCGGGAATATAATCGGGCACCAGTAAATACAAGGACAGCCGTAGTCAAAACAATAACCACATAGTCAGTACTCACACCGAAGCTGCTAATGCTGTCGGTAAGCATAAAAGTGCGTAAAGCATCCACGACGTATGTCAAAGGATTGAGATGAGAAACAACTTTCAACCACCCGGGCATGATATCAGTAGGATAAATGGCGTTGCTGGCAAAGAACAACGGCATGGTTAGAACTTGACCGACTCCCA
>CAZPUW010000244.1:0-4893 GCA_964589795.1 uncultured bacterium | reverse complement strand
TTATCGCACCTTGTGGACGATAAGATTCACGCCCGCTCGATTGGACCGTACAGCTTGATTACCCAACAACCATTGGGTGGTAAGGCGCAGTTCGGTGGACAGCGCTTCGGTGAAATGGAAGTGTGGGCGTTGGAAGCTTATGGCGCGGCTCACATCCTTCAGGAAATCATGACGGTAAAATCGGACGATGTAACCGGCAGATCAAAGATGTACGAAGCGATTGTTAAGGGTGTGGAAACGCCGAAACCGGGTATTCCGGAATCGTTTGAAGTATTAGTAAATGAATTGAACGGTCTATGTCTTGACGTGGAGTTGTCCAATGAATGAAATCGCCAACAAACCTCCGTTACCAACAACCGATGCACCTATGAAGCCGTGGCGGCCCGTGGAGAAGGATAAGAAAGAGGCACCGGTAGATTTCAAGAGTATCACCATTTCGTTGCTTTCACCGGAAGCGATACTTGAACGGTCGCACGGCGAAGTAACGAAACCGGAGACGATTAATTACCGCTCTTACAAGCCGGAAAAAGAAGGATTGTTTTCCGAAAAGATTTTTGGTCCGACCAAGGACTGGGAATGCTCGTGCGGTAAGTATCGCGGTATGCGCTACAACGGCATCACTTGCGACCGTTGCGGTGTTTTAGTCACGAAAAAAGATGTGCGCCGTAAATGGAGCGGCCATATCGAATTGGCAGTTCCGGTAGTGCACATTTGGTTCTTCAAATCAGGACCTTCCAAAATCGGCCACTTGCTGGGAATGACCGTCCGTGATTTAGAGCGGGTGATTTATTACGAGCAGTACATCGTTGTCCAACCGGGTCGTTCCGGTTTGCGCGATCGTGAGCTACTCAACGAGAACCGCTATTACCAAATTCTTGCGGAACTCGGCGACGACCACGAAAAATTAGAAGACAGCGATCAGAATAAGTTCGTGGCTCTGACCGGTGGTGCAGCAATAAAGTTGCTTCTCGCGCGGGTACAACTCGAGCACGAAGGCGACGAATTGCGCAAAACGATGCAGACTGAAACAAATGCGCAACGTAAGAATGACACCATTAAACGACTCAAAATTGTCGATGCCTTCCGCCGTAATCTCGAACAAATGAAGAATAAACCGGAATGGATGGTGCTTGACCGTATTCCGATTATTCCCCCGGATTTGCGACCATTAGTTCCACTCGAAGGCGGGCGGTTCGCAACGTCGGATTTGAACGACTTGTATCGTCGCGTAATTATACGCAACAACCGTTTGCGCCGCCTTATTGCGATCAAAGCGCCGGATGTTATTCTCCGCAACGAAAAACGTATGTTGCAGGAAGCGGTCGATAGTTTATTCGATAACGGCCGTAAAAACGTCGAAGTGCGCGGTGACAGCAATCGTCCGCTTAAGTCACTGTCGGATAACTTACGCGGTAAGTCCGGTCGGTTCCGTCAAAACCTGTTGGGTAAACGTGTCGATTATTCCGGTCGGTCGGTGATTGTAGTCGGGCCTGAATTGAAGATGCACCAGTGCGGTTTGCCGAAAGAACTTGCCATCGAATTATTCACGCCGTTTGTCATACGTAAGTTGATTGAACGTGAATATGTGAAAACGGTAAAGACGGCGAAACGCATGGTACAACGCCGTGAAGAAGCCGTGTGGGCTATTCTAGAAGAAATTATTCAGGACCATCCCATTTTGTTAAATCGCGCACCAACCTTGCACCGGCTCGGTATTCAGGCATTTCAACCGATCCTCATCGAAGGTAAAGCGATTCGTCTCCATCCGTTGGTATGTGCGGCATTCAACGCCGACTTTGACGGCGACCAAATGGCGGTTCACGTTCCACTCAGCTACGAAGCACAATTAGAAGCACGCTTCCTGATGCTTGCGAGCGGAAACTTACTGCACCCGGCAAATGGACGGCCAATTACCGTACCTTCCCAAGACATGATTTTGGGTTGCTACTACCTGACTAAAAAGCGGCCGGGAGTACTTGGTGAAGGAAGATTCTTTGCGGATGACGATGATGTGGTGATGGCGTTCGATAATAATATTGTCGCTCTACATGCACAAATTTATTTGCGCAGGGGCGGCGAATTTATTGACACAACAACAGGTCGCGTAATTTTTAACCGGATTCTTCCCGAAGAGATTCATGAAGTAAAATATTACAATTCACTTCTGACGAAATCGGAAATTCAGGACATTATTCAGGATTGCCACAACCGGGTCGGAACCGCGAAAACCGCGCAGTTCCTTGATCGGCTGAAGGAGCTTGGATTCCAATATTCGACACGCGGTGGTCTTTCGGTCTCGATTTGGGACGTCGAAATTCCCGATGAAAAACATCGCATTATCGCCGAAGCATACGAAGAAGTTGCCAAGTTGACAGAAACTTTCGAAGAAGGTTTAATCGGCGATACCGAACGCTACAACAATATCATCGACACGTGGACGCACGCTACCAACGAAGTCGCCAAGAAGATGATGGATCACTTGGCGATGAGCGATCAAGGGTTCAACCCGATTTATATGATGGCGCATTCGGGCGCAAGAGGTTCGCGTGACCAAATCCGCCAACTCGCTGGTATGCGCGGTTTGATGCAGAAACCGATGAAAACGGTGACCGGTGGTAAAGGTGAAATTATCGAGAACCCGATTGTTTCAAACTTCCGCGAAGGGTTATCGGTTCTCGAGTACTTTATTTCCACGCACGGTGCCCGTAAAGGTCTTGCCGATACGGCAATGAAAACAGCGGACGCGGGTTATTTGACCCGCCGTTTGGTAGACGTCGCACAAGATGTAATTATCCGATTGGATGATTGCGGAACCGCGAATGGTATCATCGTGGAAGCATTGGAAGAAGGTCAGGAAGTCAGCGCACAACTTTATGATAAGATTGTGGGACGCTCACTTGCCGATAACGTGTACGACCCGAATACGCATGAAATTCTGGTACCCGCACGAACGCTAATTACGAGCCGGGAAGCTGAAATAATCGCTCGTTCCGGTGTCGAACGAGTAATGATTCGCAGTGTATTGACTTGTGAAGCGGAAAGTGGTGTATGCCGTCTCTGTTATGGCACCAACCTGACGACGAGTCGTCTCGTGGATGTCGGTGAAGCAGTCGGCGTCATTGCTGCACAGTCGATTGGCGAACCGGGAACGCAACTTACGCTGCGTACCTTCCACACCGGTGGAACGGTCTCTCGTCAGTCGGCACAATCGGAAGTTTACGCAAAATCTGCCGGTACAATTATGCTCGAAAGCGTCGATTTTGTTCGACAAGTATCGGGTAGAATGATTGTGGTTCGACGAAACGGATTATTGATTTTGGTCGATGAAAACAACCGCCAGATTTCGAAGCACAACGTCCCGTACGGTGCGGAATTAAAGGTTGTCCACGAGCAGGATGTCCAAGCGAACGAGTTGTTATTCGTGTGGGATCCATACTCGAAACCAATTCTTGCAACGAGCGACGGCTACGTTCACTACATCGACTTGAAGGAAGACATTACCTACAAGGAAATGACGGAAGAGACGACGAAAAAACGTTATCGTGTTATCATCGAACCGCGCGATAAAAAGTTGTCTCCTCATATCGTTTTACTCGGAACGAAAGCCGATCCGCAGACCCGAAAGCAAGGCCAGTACGTGCTTCCGGTCGGTGCACGGCTCATGCGCGAAGAGGGCGATTATGTAGAAGCCGGTACGGAAATCGCACGTGTTACCCGTGAGGGCGTCAAGGCGAAAGACATCACCGGTGGTCTTCCCCGGGTTCAGGAACTCTTTGAAGCCCGCAAGCCGCGCGACCCGTCCATCATTGCGGAAATCGACGGTATCATTCGTTTCGGCCAAATACGGCGCGGTGTGCGCGAAGTAATCATCGCATCGCTTGCAACGAGTGAAGAGAAAAAATATATGCTTCCGGTGACTCGCGACTTACTCGTATTCGATGGCGATTTCGTACGAGCCGGCGATCCGTTAACCGAAGGTCCGCGCTCGCCCAGCGATATCCTGAAAGTGTTGGGACACGCGAAAGCACGCGAATTTTTAGTGAACGAAATTCTCGCAGTCTATGCGGAACAAGGTGTAAAAATTAATCCGAAACACGTCGAAGTAATCGTTCGTCAGATGATGCAAAAAGTTCGCATTCTCGATCCGGGCGATACTGAATTCCTCGAAGGGGATTCGGTGAACCGACAGCGCTTCGAGCGGATTAACAAGGGTCTCACGGACATGATGCTCGTGGAAGAGCCGGGCGACACCACTTATTCAGTGGGTTCGTTGGTTACTTCCCGCGATTTACGGCGGGAAAATTCCCGCGTGAAGAAAGCGGGCGGTTCGGATGGAAAGGCACGGCTTGCGCACCCTGCACAGTGGGAACCAGTTTTGCTGGGTATTACGCAAGCGGCGTTGACGACTGAGTCATTCCTTTCCGCAGCATCGTTCCAAGAAACGACTCGCGTTTTAACCGATGCAGCGATTGAACGGAAACGTGATAATCTGACCGGGTTAAAAGAAAATATTATTATGGGACATATCATTCCGGCAGGAACTGGATTGGCGAAATTCCGCACAATTCAAGTAAAAAACCGGGAAAACGAATGGATGCCCCCTGTCCGGGAAGCGGAAGAATTAGATGAAGTTGTCACCGGTTCTGAAGAGGTTGAAGCCGCGTAGCAGAGAAGTTTTCAAACTTTTTCTACACGGGAATACCTCGATGAGTTGCTTTCTTGACTCATACTGGTTCCGGTAGTATATTGATTGGCTTTGAATTTGGAGGTTTTGTGCCGACGATAAACCAGCTCGTGCGAGCGGGTCGTGAGCGGATTCTGAAAAAAACTACGGCTCCGGCATTGAAAAACTGCCCGCAGAAGCGCGGCGTTTGCACACGTGTGTACACGACG
>CAZPUW010000243.1:0-4898 GCA_964589795.1 uncultured bacterium | reverse complement strand
GTTGACAATGCGTTCGACTACTGACGGTGTCTTATCTGTGCGCATTTCAAGAAAAAGTTCTGTAAGTGCTGTCTTGGCAGTTCTCCGTTCGTCTGCAGAAAATAACTCACGCTCGGTCTCTAACGTATCGCGCGCGATTTGGCAGAGGTGCTTGATAAAATCGATACTGCTAATCAACCCTTGCTCAGCACGATTCCGCAATTCCTCTAACCGCTCGCTAAGTTTCTTAAACTTAGGATTACCTGGATGTTTCCCTAATCGACCGACAAGAATAAGAACGATCTGTTTGGCTCGCTTAGTGTCCTTACTATTCATCAATCCGTCGATTAACTCGGCATCGAGCACCATCTCTTCCATGTCATCGTGAATGCCGGAGACATGAACATGCTCGTGAATCAATTTTTCCGTCTGCGGTCCAAACGCATGCCAGAGTAATCGTCCGTTGTCATCCGAAGCTGGTCGAACAGAGGTATAGACTTGCGATAACCATTTGTAGTCACGCTGAAAACGATTGAGAATTGAATCGGGACTCAGTGCTTCCCACACTTTTGATAGAGTGACGTAGTCCTTAGCAAACGCATCGCGCATTTCATTCGAGTTGATACAATCCTGCGCCCGACTCAGACCTTCGAATCCTTCAATCGTACGATCAACTCCGGGAAAATGGGAACACGCTTTCTCGATCAATTCTGGAAGTTTGTCTCTCAATTCCTGCAGGTTCGTTATTACAGCACGCACAGTCGCTTCGTCAAACTCTAACGCCTTCGCAGTATCATCGAAAACCCCAAAGTAATCGACAATGCGACCGTAAGTTTTATTTGGATAGACGCGGTTGGTGCGACAGATCGCTTGTAATAATGTGTGATCTTTCAGCGATTTATCGAGGTACATCGTCTGCAAGAGTTGAGCATCGAATCCGGCAAGTAATTTAGCGGTCACAATCAAGAACTTTAGTTGAGAATCCGGATTGTTGAACTGCTCAATAACTTTCTCTTGCTGGTCTTTATCCAATCCCCATTTTTGTTTGAATTCGAGTGGGTCGTTTGCGGTCGTTGAAATGACCACTCGACTGGCATCCACACCGAGTTGTTCATCGAGTGCTTCTTTGTAAGCAACACAAGCGAGACGATCCGGAGTCACAATCATCGCTTTAAAACTGTGCGGTTCGACATGTGTGCGATAATGGTTCGCAATGTCTTCGACAATCGTTCTGATCCGCTCTGGCGATTTGAGGAAGAGCAGCATCTTCGCAGCTTTTTGACTCAATTTGTTGCGATCTTCTTCCGTTAGATCATTAGCCATTTCGCGGAAAGCAATATCGAGCCCTTCCTTGTCAATGTGAACATTGGGGAGTCGCGGTTCGAAGTGAAGTGGAAGCGTTTGTAAATCGCGGATACTTTCCTGAAATGTATAGCGGCTGAGGTATCCACCCTCATCCTCCGGTGCACCAAATGCCCAAAAAGTGTTCTTGTCGGAACGATTGATCGGAGTACCGGTCATACCGAAGAGAAACGCATTCGGGAGTGCTGCACGCATTTTACGACCGAGATCACCTTCCTGTGTGCGGTGGGCTTCATCGACCATAAGAATGATATTATCCCGCAGATTCATGTCGGGATAGGCATCCTTGAATTTGTGAATCGTCGTAACAATAATCTTACGGATGTCGCGTTCGAGCAGGTCGTGTAACGCTTGGATACTATCAGCATTGACCATATTAGGAACTTCGGCAGCACCAAGAGTATTGGTTATCTGTGTATCGAGATCGACCCGATCCACGACAATGATGATAGTAGGACTCTTGAGGTCGGCTTTCTTTCGCAGTTTCTGCGCAGCAAATAGCATGAGTAGCGATTTACCAGAACCTTGGAAGTGCCAAATCAACCCCTTCTTGATATGTCCTTCGGAAACCCGCTGTACGATTGCATTTGCACCTTCATATTGCTGGTAGCGACAGACAACTTTGATCTTGCGTTTTTGCGGATTGGTCGCATAAATTGAAAAATGACGCAGGATATCGAGCAAAGTTTCCGGTCGTAACAAACTGTTGAGTTGTTTACCGACTTCATTCAGTCCGGAAAAAAGTGCAAGAGTACTATTGGATTCATCCAATCGCCATGGGCACCAAAATTCAAGTGGTGTGCGAACGGCACCATAGAAGAAATCGCGACCGTCGGTAGCGAAACTGAGGATGTTGGGTACAAACAGATTCGGGACAGTATTCTCGTAAACCGCATGGATTTCGTGCGCACCATCGACCCATGTTACTGCCGGTCGTACTGGCGTTTTCGCTTCGCCGACTACTACCGGAATGCCGTTTATGAACAGAACGATATCGGGAATCTTGGTCTCGCGGGCACGAATTTTGAACTGGTTAGTCAAGATATAGGAGTTGTTTTCAGGATGATCAAAGTCGATTAGGTTTACACCAACGTGCTTACCGTCGATGCCGAACGGCATCGTAATCTCACCCTTGTACCACTTGGCAAACTCTTCATTTGACTTTACTAATCCCACATTATTTACTGTGATGAGGATGGCGCGTAGTTTGTGAATCAATTCGTCGGCGCGGTCGGGTTGTTCGGCGATTTCAGGGTTGATCCGAATTAGTGCCTGTTTTAGCTCGCTTTCAACAAGAACTTCAGTAATCTCGCGGTCGAGTGTGTCGGTAGGCATATAGCGCCAGACGTGACGACCAGTGTCTGGAGATGAAACAACCCCATCACCGGCATTCAGATTGACACCGGTGAGTTGTTGCACAATGAAATGTTCGACGCTATTCATTTCGGTAAAAGGCATATTAGAACACCTTGTGAATTAAATTCTTGATTACATTCTCAGTTTTGGTAACATGGTTTTTGGCTTCAGTAATTAACTCTTCGATTCTGCCCAAATTTTCGACACATTTTTCTTGTTCTTTTTTTTCGATAACCGGTACTGAAATATTGTAGAGATCTGATCCAGTAATACCGGCAACAGTTGTATATCCGACTATTCTCTTTATTCTTTTTACACCCTCAGAAGACCGGAAAAAATAATGGCAGTACATTGGGAGTATTAATTTTGTGTTGAGCCGTAGTCTGATAATCGAAGATTCAAAAGTCATTTTCTCTTCATCAGTCATCACAATCGAACACTTACCAGCTCCTTCGATGACTAACGAACGTCTAGCGAAAAGTAAGTCGCCTTTTTGAAGTAAGAATTGTTTTTCCTCTTTATCGCTTAACGTGATTCTTTGCATATCCGGGTTATACAGTTTAGGATAAGCGAATAATTCTCCCATATTTACCAATTTTATCCCATGCCCAAGATATTCTTTTGATTTATAAATTCCATTAAGCAGTTTTGTGCTTAACAAATCCGTTACGGGACACTCTTGATACCCATCCAAATTTCTGACGTTATTAATAGTTGGTTTCTTTGTGTATGTTTCAAAAATTAGATCTGATGAGAGTTTTAGAAGTTCTCCTAGCCCATTTACCAACGATATTGCCTTTTGTGTGGCGTTATCCGCTGCCCACAACAATTCAGCGATTTTCGCTTGTTGTTCTTTTGGGGGAAGGAGGAACTCGAATTGAGCAAGGTCTTGAAACTTTGTTCGAGGTGAAAGAGCCCCAGCCGATGTATTAACCGCATGCTCCAAGAACCGCTCACTCTGTAATAAGAAAGGGAACAAACTTGGTTCGATTCGTTTCTCATTGGCTTCTAAGACCAGAATATCACTAGAACAAATTCCATCGAACTCTGCAAACGCAACTTTTTTCTGATACGAACGACGTTTACCGAACAGTACTTGACCGGGTTTGAATCGTTTCGAAAAAGTTATACCATCAGCGATATTGCCCCACGACTTAAGATGTAGGTTTTCCGGTTCGATATGCTCCAATCCAACAAATCGGTCGATCCCATTCGATAATGGATCACGCTCGGCAATATTCAAGTTGCGGCATACTTCACCGAACTTGATTCGTTTCCAACCTTGCTTGTCGAATGTTTGCTTCACTGTAGTTTCGCTATCAGCTTTTGAATCGACTGTCGTAATTCATCTGCGCTACTATTCCATTGATCAATTGCATCGTGTAAGTTCTCACCATTACCGGTTTTCTGCATTGATCCGGTGTAAAGCGTAATGTTCAAATTAGCTTTCTTATCAAGCACACCTTCAACCGATATAACCTTGCTGAAGCCGTCTATCGTTTGGTAGTCATGATATGTATTGAAAATCTTCTGAATGTGTTTCTCTTCCAAGTAACTCGTCGCTTTTTCTTTATGAACTTCTTTCACGGCATTGATAAAGAGAATTTTTCCTTGCCGCGTTTTCGGTTTATTGTTCCTACAGATCAGGAGATAACTCTCCATTGGTGAGTTATAGAAGAGATTCGGTCCCAAACCGATCACACATTCCACCACATCACTTTCTATCATTTTACGGCGGATAGCAGATTCGGCATCTCTATAGAGAATACCATCCGGCCAAAGAATAACACACCTCCCGTTGTCAGGATCGAGAGATGTATGGATGTGTTGTTGGAATACGTAATCGGCATATCCCTGAGGAGGCGTCCCCCAGATATTTCTGCCGAATGGATCGCTCGCAAATGCTTTCTGATCCCATGCCTTGATACTGTATGGAGGATTGGCAAGTA
Source organism: uncultured bacterium (assembly GCA_964589795.1). Lineage (GTDB taxonomy): Bacteria > Electryoneota > JAOADG01 > JAOADG01 > JAOADG01. Next base: position 252 of record CAZPUW010000243.1, on the reverse strand, counting down.
TCACGTTGAATGTCTTCAGTCGGTCGTTTTCCAGAAACGCGGGGTTGCTGAGAGTATTGCCGCGAACAATCTGAAAATCCTCGATACCGTGCATAAACATATTCATACGAGCAATTGAGGAAGTAATCAGGTTGATCTCTTGTCCGTACAATTTCAGCGTCCGGTATTCCTTACCCGTGTCTTTCAACTGGAGCGCACAGTTCAATAACAACCCGCCGGAACCGCAAGTTGGGTCGTACACACTCTCTCCCG
>CAZPUW010000242.1:0-4902 GCA_964589795.1 uncultured bacterium | reverse complement strand
CGTCGTTTCAGTAAATAAGGAATCAGTCCGGTTTGCCAGTCATTGCAAAGGATGATGTCGGGTGCCCAATGCAGCGTTTCGAGCGCATCAAACATTCCAAGGCAAAATAGCGCGTACCTTTCCGCATTATCCGGCCAATCTTTGCCGGTGGTGGGATCCAGATATAAGCCATCACGGTCGAAGAACTCGTGATGCTCCATTAGGTAAACTTGGACACGTTCCGGAAGCAATGCTGCGGAACGGAGTGCAAAATTTTCGGTATGGTCGCTGAATTTTACCGGTATCTCCGACAGCCGCTTCACTTCGCGTAAGCTGTGTTTGCGTTCGCGGATTACTCGATATTTCGGAAGTAAAATTCGGATATCGTGGCCAAACGTCTTCAGACGTTTCGGCAAAGCGCCGGATACGTCGGCGAGACCCCCCGATTTAGCGAATGGTACCACTTCCGGTGAAACCAGAAGGATACGCAATGATTCTGACATTCCCTCGTCCATCCAGGTAGTTCATTAATTGCGGAACATTAGGATGCGATTGCGGAGTCAACCGTCGGAGATGTTCCTTCTTCCGCGATTGTCGTAGAGAATTTGCCCGGTCCAAGACACAAATACACCAGATTTCGCCCGTTTTGTTTCGCCTGATACAACGCCATATCCGCAAGATGTATCAATTCTTCGGGTGAAGTAACCTGAGGTGTCGAACACGCCACACCCACGCTGATAGATACGTGGCCAAGCGGTTGTTTGTGTCCGTTTAAAAATCCAAAAGTCTCGACAGTGAAACGAAGTTTATCCGCTAACTGCATCGCACCAGTTGCAGTTGCACCGGGTAGAATTATTGAAAATTCTTCACCGCCGTATCGACATACAAAGTCAGTTTCACGAACCGACCGTTTCAGTAAATCTGCAATACCGCGTAAAACCTGATCGCCTTGTAAATGCCCCTCGCGGTCATTGTATTGCTTGAAGTGATCGACATCGACCATCAACAACGCCAGTTCGCCGCCGAATCGCCGGAACCGTTTGTATTCACGCGATAGCTGGTCGGAGAAAGAACGACGGTTATTTACCCCCGTCAGGCCGTCCACCGAAGCCAGTTGATTCATCGAAGAGAACAAACGTGCGTTGGCAAGACTGCGGGTAAACAACGCTGACATTTCCTCAAGCCATTCAAGGTCACGTTCGGCTACCCGTTCGGGATCGCGGAAAAATAATTTGAGTACACCGTGTACCCGCCGTTCGTACACCAATGGTAGAATCACCGCTGTCTTTAATTCCGTGATGTACAACAACTTCGGATTCAGTACGGCATCTTCTTTGGTTAGATCGGGAATCAGAACGACGTGGCGGTGACGGTAAATTGCCCGCAGGATACTCGTCTGCAATTCCAGCGACATCAGTTTGCCGCCGTATTTCGTATCGTTCCGCCGCCATGTAAACCGTTCGATAAATTTCTGCTTATCGCGGTCGAATAATTGTAATTCAAAGAAATCGAAACCAATTGCTTCTTTGAACCGGTCAGTTGCAAGCGGTAACAGCTTCCCTAAGTCGAGTTCCCAAGCGATGGCATTTGCGAACGCATTCAACCGGTCCGACCATTGGATACGGTAATCACGGCTCTCAATACTGGCATTCATCTGTTCGAGCATCGCAAGGATGAGTTGGAAGCGCTCGCCGGATGCGCTCGCTTTCAGTAAATCAGTTTGTATCGTGTGCTCAAACTTGAATTTCTTAAGCGCGGCTACTGCCGTTTCGGGATCGGAAGACAACCAAGTGAAGAAAATGGGTTCCTGTAAATCCCGCGATGAATTGACATCAGAAACCAAAACGGTTATCGACCACCCTGTTCCGAAAAATCCAAGGAAGAAACCGCTTTCTTGGCCCGCCGGACCGGATATGGGTAGTGTCTTGCTATTGACAGTACCATCGGATCCGCGTTTTAATGTTGTCCATCCTGACTCAATAACCGCACCTGCGAACCGGAAAGTGCTCATCCGCGCACGGTATTCATCCGAGAGCCAGATAAACAGATCGAAAGACGAGGTTAAATCGGCCTCAAGGAATGCATCAAGCGTACGAAGAAATTGACCGAGTGTAGATTTTTTGAGTGGCAGGGAGACCATGCCCGGAAACGGCGCATCAGTGGAAATCGGAGATTTCCCAGGTTTACGCGGTTTGACGGCTTGCACCATGCCTCCTGTGGTTGGTTCGATGTAGTAAACGAACGGAATTCTGTAAACAACACCCAAATTCAGGGCGTTTCCTGTCGTACCGACAATTCGGAAAGACAGACAAATGTACTTGCCTCTAACAATTTATTGTTGAGGTCGGTCGCTGTAGCAAGTTTCGTAGTTTTCCTAACATAATGTAAAACAATAAACCCCGCTCTCAAAGCTGAAAGCGGGGTGCATTACGATTTTATTCCGTGATGAAAATCACAATTAAACCAATAACTTACGATGAATCAAGGTCGTGAAAACCAATACCAATTTTAATTCTAATAAAACGGCTATCTACTGGTTATTTGTCCTTCATCATATTTATTCGGTAAACCGGGTATGTTTCGTGGTCATTTTCGATAAAGAATCCTGCCCGTTCGTACATCGAAAGCGGCCCTGTCCAGACATCATCGTCCGGCTTTTTTTCTTGCCATTTTACCGGATATGCCTCGATATACTGATATCCCCGGTCGAAAAGGTCTTTAACGATTAGTTGCAGAAATTTGTCGCTCAATCCTTTTTTGCGGTGTTGTGGAGCGAGAAACCAACACGTTATCGCCGCACTTTTACGGTCGGCACGTCGGCGGAATTGTTTGGTTAACTTCACCAATAAATCGCGTCCACACGCTTGCACCCACCCAATTGGTTTGTCATTACTGTAGAGTAGATAACCATCCATCCTGTCAGTTTCAAACAATTCTTCTCGTACTGCCCGGTTTTCTTCCGCCGTTCGTTGGTCAAAATCCTTCCATCCCTTCACCCACCATGCCGCACAGAAACAGTAATCGTGACCATTCGCACTGGAATGGACACGATAGAAATCATTCCGTAACTCGGAACTGAGCTGTTTAATTGATAAAGTTTCGTTGTTCATGTTTCAATACAACCGCGGAGGCGTCACTGTAATCGCAGTTACCCCATCTTGATATCCCAATCGTACGGAATCTCCGGGTCGTTGAATTCTTTACGGAATTCGTCGGGTTCCTTGTAGTTGTATGGTTCGGTAACCGTATTTATCGTTATCGAAGGAAATACCGAAATCCCTTTCCAACCGTGGTACACACCCGGGGGAATTTTTACCGCTATCGGTGAATGGTCGCCGATGAAAAACTCATTAATCTTTCCGTATGTGGGTGAATCCTTTCGCGAATCATACAACGCCATCTTAATCATGCCGTGTACGCAGGTCGCGAAATCTGTCTGAATCGCATGGTAATGCCACCCTTTGACGACACCGGGATTATTCGTTGTCATATACACTTGCCCGAATTTTTCGAAATGCGGATTGTCGCAACGCAGTATTTCCATCAGGTGGCCCCGCTCGTCCGCGATTTTTCTTAACGGGACGACGACTACTCCGTCAATCAGCTTTTGCGCCATTTGGTTAAATCCTTTTTATCTACTTTCGTTATAAAATATGTAAAAAATCCGATAACAGGAAAAAGATACGGTCGATTAACAATGCAATACGAGTCATAACGGTATAACCGTATCCCGCGCCAAATCCCATCATCAACAATCCGGTACCGAATTTCGCGATGGTTCCCCATCCCCCGGTGTGTTCCTTCGAGAAAAAGAAATACACCAAAATTGCGAGTAATCCTATTACAGTTATAAAATTGGTTGTTACGTGCAGGAATGTGATAATTCCCGGATGTTGCTGGAATTTCGCGATCTCATCAGCCGAGAATAACGGCAGCATACTCGCGTGTAATTGTTGTACGAAATCAGCTTCCGCAAATGCCGTCACTGCCAGTCCGGCATAAATACCGACAATCGCGGCAAGCGACCATTGCGATAACCATGAGATGCTTTTTATGAACCGCGAAAAGAGTAATACCCCGAATACTGCCGGTACTATCAACCACCAATCTTTCCCCGCAAACAACGGTTCCGTCAGGTTGGGGCGAATTGTGTTGTGCCACGACAACGCAAGAATATATCCCGCGGCAATCCCGACAAAGAGATGTTCCGCAAACTTGTAGAAAGGATTGTCTTTATAAAGAAAAGACAAAATCATAATCGTCAACGCCGCGGCAATCCAGATTCCAATTGTTTCACTCATGGCTGGCTCCTTTATGGCGTTGAGTAAACCATGCGACATTGCCGATTAAAATCAGGAAGATGATGAACACATGCCCGAACGAGAGCGCGTCAGTCGCCTTCGCGGCAAGCGCACGCCGACCGATTAAATCTTCATACTCCCCGGCACCCGTGATTCCCGTAAGCATCCCTTTAATTTGTCCCGCATTGTAATAAGCCGAGTACTCCGGTACGGAAACTGCCGCCGCTCCCGTCAGCAAATTGATATTGAACCGTCCCTGCGCATACTGTACATACTCTTTTGTTCCCGGATACCCTACCGAAATAGAAATCAGCGCTTTGAAACTATTGTAGTTTTCCACCCCTTTCATTATCGGGATGTTGCCAACCGGATTGCCGCGAAAGTCGGTCGGGAACGCTTTCTGTAGTGCCCGCCCCATTTCGACAATCGTCGCTTCCCGCCCATCCTTATATCCAAGGTTGACATAATCAACCCCTTCCTTGATGTTCGGAAATAGAGTACGCATCACATTCAGTGCGCGTTCCGTCATCGGTGGGCTTGATGCGTACAAACTGACAATCACAACCCGGAGTTTCTTCTTGAAAATATGATACATCACCGATTCGGTCATCGGATACAACTC
>CAZPUW010000241.1:0-4903 GCA_964589795.1 uncultured bacterium | reverse complement strand
GCCGGTTGATTTCCACCCATGATGTAACGCGCCATTCATTTCCGAATAACTGCTTCCCCTCCAACGCTCCGCTAAATCTTCCAACTTCGAGTGGTTGCAGTAACGAGCCGGCATGAAGTGAGTCGTACGTCGTCGAAAATACGTCGTCACCATACGAACGAAGTGCGAGAATATGCGCATACTCTAACATCACGGAGGGCCGTAAATTCGATTCAACGCCCCGCCATTGCATTAAGCCGGAATAGCCGGCACCGGTACTGCTATTGGTGTTATTCGATACCGTAGTGGATGAAGAAGGGCTTTCTGCGTAATCGACAAAGCCCGCTTGACCTTCAGTACGAAATAACGCTTGATTTGCAGAATGAGTCGGCATATACCGGAATCGTAAATTAGCTTGTAAGCTCGAAGAAGAATATTCATTCCGGCTGGTAACGTAACTCGATACTGGTAAATCGTCGGTTAGGTGGGTAGTCATCCAACCAAAAACCGGTGTTAGCGACCAATCCTGACCTGTCCGCATTCGAAACATGAATTCAATACGATCCCCAAATTCATCGATTGTCCGGGTAGTGAATGAATTTAGGGATGTTTGCCGGGTCGTTTGCCATGTTCCGGCATGGAGAGAGTATTCTTCGATTGCACCCCCATCGGGGCGTCCATCATAGGTCACACGATTCCAATGCAAATCTTCAACTACGTCTGCCGTATCGTGATGTACAACCCTGCCATAACCCATCCCACCAACGAAGCGCGATCCGCTATTTGCATCATAGATAAAATCGGCACCCAATCCTCGGGATAGATTGGGTATCATCGGTATTGATTCCATTTGATCGCTATGGCCGTAGATTGCGAGGGTCGCTAACCGTGAGGCAAGTGCCACAGCCCCTTGTGTCCGAGCCCGCTTTCGTGTCGATTCTAATTCGGTGCCAACATTACTTGTCAGTGTAATTTCATTTTGATGGCTCGGAATATCCGTAATTGCTGAAAATTTGTAAAAGCCATAGGGCAATAACAAACCATTTTGCGGTATTGCGTCGATAACATACTGGGAATGACCGGCAGGTGGTGCATAAAGCAATCCAACCGGGGCGGAAACCCTACCGACGGCGATAAAGCCATCTAATTCTAATACACTATCCGGATTGGATGTTGTCAGACCATTTTCATCGTGCATCCGTTCGGACGGTGAGAGTAGCAAAATCGAAAATGGTGAACCAAGCACCGTTAACGGCAAAAGAAAGAATAAGAATACCTGACAGAGTTCAGGTAATATTTTCAAACGTATTGGATTGTTCTTGGTGGTAATGCTACGCATGGCGCTTATTTGCTTGATTAGAATCGACATCGAGCAAACGGCTGTTATCTTGTTTGGGGGTAATAATTCGTAGTGTGATAGGAAGTGTACCTTGTGTTGTATTCGCGCGCCAGATACGGCTGAATTCGCGTATCTGTTCTTCTTGTGCCACTTTACCGGACAAACCCAAGACGATGGCCTCGGCATTGAGTTGAAGTGAAGTATGAATTATCGCTTCAAATGACCCGGTACCGGTGACGACTATCGGAGTAATTTTCCGTCCATAATTTTCTGCTATGCGCATAACTTCCTGAAAAAGTGTACGTTCGTGTCTGCCAAAATTTGATTGGCCTGCATTATCGGCTCTATCGGGCGCTACCCGAACCGTCATTACGACAATTTCCCGTCCGTTTTGGATGTTTTCTTCGAGCACTTTTTTCAAATGAAACAAACCCGCCGGATGGCGTGCCGCAACCAAAATAGGGCGTAACTCGGAAGAACGAATTCGCTCGGTCAGATCAGTATCGAGTACCGACAATTCAAATTGTAACTGGTCGGCATTCCTGTCGGGTTCTTCCTGTTTGGTGTTACGACGATTGTAATTCGCAGTGAGATAAAACGCTCCAATCAGGACAAAAGATCCGGCAACGGCGCGTGCTTGCACTACTGCTAACGAAAGGGCAAGTATACCGATAAAAAACATGATAAAAATAGGAATTATCAAATGCCGTTTGTCGTTATGGCTTTTAGGGGGTTGGTCTCCAATGCGGTCGGTGCCATATTTTTGCCGGAATAACGGCCAGATGCGGATGAACTGTAACAGAAAGAATACCAACACTGAAAACGAGACTAATCCCATCAACTCATACAGGGGTTGGGCAACTATAATGATTATCAATTGAATTATCGCGCAAAGAACGAAGAGTCGGGAAAATGTTCCAAAACGGGGATGTTGGGTTCTTAAGAAGCCGGGTAACAATCCGTTTTCCATCCATTCGTTGAGTAATAAATGAGCGCGTTTGACGGCACTTTTATAACCTACCAGTGCAAATACTAAAGCGGTCAGGATTGCCAGTACCGTCAATGCAGAATATAACAATCCATTATATTCCCAAAGCGTTCCGAATGATGGCGTAAGCGGATCGGCAAAGTGGCTGGCAATCAATTGTCCGAACGGTTCGAACCGCGCTATTATCGCGATAGAAACAGCAAGTATCATCAGAAATAGTGTGATACCGAACGTGAATTTTTTACTATTCGTTCGTTTTGGTGCCCTTAAATGGCGGTATTGCGATGCGATGTCTCCCGCATTACCTGCAACAAAAGCAAGCAAACCAATTCCACCAAATACTTGGAAAAAATTCTCATACCACATATTGTTGGAAAGTTCTTCGGGATAAACAAATATCAACTGCATCCACTGGTAATCGGAACGGATGTTCGCTACGCCGATTCTTACCAAAGCCGGTATGATCAAAGCAAGAACAATAAAGAGTATTCCCGTTTGAATATGTAACCGTTTGCGGCTGATGTTACTGTCGCGGATAAAAAACAAAGTGTAACGAAGGAGGAGTATTGCCGAGATAACGACGATGCCTGTCATTATCCAGATTTGTTTGATTTCGGGTGAAATTTCGGAAGTAAGAATTACCCGTTGCATAAAAGCATTTATTATCCGACTTGCGACGGATATCATCAACGCAGCCATCGAGATTGCCACCACCAGTTGTGTAGCACCGTTGATTAAGTCGATGTCGGTTGGATTCTCTTTTGAAATGCCGGTAATTGTTCGCGTTTGGCCGCGCAACCGAAGTACGTTTGTGTTCAACCACGAGGTCGATGCCAGTACCAGCAACGCGCACATCACCATGATTAAACCGATACCTTCGTAACCGCTAACCGCCTGAAACACCGCTAACCCTACGACAGCGACAGTAGGAGTCATTGCCGTCAGCAATGCCCGGAAAGGTGAGATAAATTCGACCATTCTCGTCGATACGACAACGACTTTATTGGAAGAATTGAGAGATGTAGGTGCGTGGTTCGTCATGGTTCAAAGTTATAGAGTTAACCAATTGTAAGGTATACACTTCGTTCGCGAACTCAAAATGCGAAAATTCCATGATAAGCCGCTTACTCTTTATGCGAAAATTCCATTATAAGCCGTTTACTCTTTGCTTATAAGACACAACTAATGCTCGGTTTGGATTAAAATGTGAACAAATAAGGGTAAAAAAAAGGCGGAAGCAGTTCCGCCTTCAGTTCAGATAACGCCTCTGCGCCTTTGATCCGTCTCGATGGAATCGAACAGGGCTTGGAAGTTCCCCTCACCAAAACCATCGTGCTTTTCCCGTTGGATGAACTCATAGAATAAAGGGCCTACCATGTATTTCGAGAAAATTTGTAGTAGGTACCCATCCTCATCCCCATCTACCAAAATTCCCAGCTTTTGCACCACATCGAGTGGTTGTTTCACGTTGTGTACGCGGAGTGGAATCATGTCGTAGTAAGCCGCCAATGGTGCGTCAAGGAACACGATACCACGGTCTTTCAAGGATTTAATTAATTCGATGATGTTACCGGTATGAAACGCGACGTGCTGTACACCATGTCCGCGATTCATTTCGAGGAATTCCTCGATTTGTCCTTTTTTACCGGACATTTTCTGCGGTTCGTTTATCGGTATGATAACTTTGCGGTCGTGGCTGGCGACTACTTTGCTGTATAGCCCGGTCTCGAGACCTTTGATATTGAAATCACGGACGACCTCGAATCCATAAATCCGTTTATAAAAATCAACCCATACTTCCATTTCACCCAACGGAACGTTATTAGTCATGTGGTCGATACGTTCGAGACCAAATTTTAATGGCTGTTTCGCTTTCGCATCCGGTATCGCTTCAAAACCGGGTAAGAATACCGAACTATCTTTCGGTCGTTCGACGAACACATTTTTTACCGACCCGAACCCTTTTATCGATGCTGTCCGAAACGTCGCTCCATTCACATGCCGTTCAATGACCGGGTCAAGCATTTTCGCACCGCGCCGCACCGCCTCTTGGAGGGCGCGTTCGGCATCCTTCACACGGAACGCCATCATACAAACACCATCACCATGACTCTGCAAATATTCACCCGGAAAAGTATTTGCCGGTGGATTTTCCGAGACGATTACGCGAATGCTCCCTTGTGCATACACATGGCTGTTCGATGCTTTATCGTCCGATTGGGCGATACGGGTAAAACCCATTGCATCGTACGATGCGTCTATCGTGTCAGCGCTTTTAATGGTAAACTGGATATGATCGAATTCGATAATTCCGAGCGGATTTTGTTCGGACATTCTCCCCCCTTCACTTCTTTTTCAAATTTCCTATAATCGTAAGCAAATCCTTGAAAATTGTACGAAATCACCTCCCGTTTGGCAAGTCAATTATTGAAAACACGATTTTCGTTTCACATTATCTATTCCGGTTGTATTATTTGTGTTATAACATTTGAACCGATGAGCTAACCAATCCGCGTAAAGTGAGTGCTGTTACTCATGAAAAGGAAACTACAATGACTTCCGACGAGCATCATACACTACGAACGTTTAACGTCATA
>CAZPUW010000240.1:0-4906 GCA_964589795.1 uncultured bacterium | reverse complement strand
CATGTGCTTCCGCCATCCGTGGTGTGAACAACTGTACCAAGATCTCCCACTACCCAACCGATTGTCGAATTGACAAATTTGACTGAATAGAGAGGATTTCCAGTAGGTAACGGATTCTGCCACTGCCAATCCTGACTGTAAGCGCAAGGTGCCAGAGTAATCGCGACGAAGAATATGAGTAAGAGAGAGTACAGAGATGAGAAGTGAAGTTTGGAATGTTTCGAGTTCATAGTATCACCATCCAATACAAAATCATCATAGAAAAATTAACGGGGCAACTTCATCACAAGTTGCCCCATTCGCTCCATTGCTTACTTCGTGTACATCATCGTCTTGACCGCGGAAGTTCCATTCGTTTCAAGACGATAGAAGTATGCGCCACTCGGTGCATCTTTCGGCATCGCGAATTCGATGCGGTGCATGCCGGAGGCGACGCGCGACTGCACCGGCGTTGCAACCAACCGACCGAGGCGGTCGAACACATGGAGCGTTACATTTCCCGGATTAGCAACACCAAACGCAATGGATGTGCCACCATTAAAGGGATTGGGGAAATTCTGTGCAATCCAAATAGCGGAAGGGAGAGAGAATACCGGTTTATTGTAACCGATGGACGATTCGTGTATCAACTTGTAAATACCGTAGTATGTCGCGGCATAAACATTTCCGCTATTGTCCACGCACATTTCGTGGACGGGATTATAGTCAGTCGGCAAACCGTTATTCACCCATTCCCAATTCGCGCCATGGTCGTAAGAACGAGCGATACCCTTCGCTTCCGAACCCGCATACAAAACATCGTTTGCAAAAAGTAAACTTAAAAAGCACTGGTCATTTGGAGGACCGTTTAAGGAAAACTGATTTAATACCCACTCACTACAGGTTGTGTCCGTCAAAAACACTCCACCGGTCATAGTCGGTGATGATTCAAAGTATCCGGTTGCCGCAACGACTGTATTCGGTGGAATGAATACCATGCTATTTATTTGAGTAGACCATTGTGAATTCGACGCGATTAGATATGACGTGCGCGACCAGTTCGCACCGTGATCGTTAGATAGAAATGCGCCGCGGTAATTGGAACCGGCGATTAAGGTGGAACCGAGCGGTAAAAACGAATTGACGTATGGACAATATAAGCCGCTCGTACTGTCCATGATTTGCCAAGTTTGCAAAGTATCCAACGAGCGGTGTGAAAAACTACCGTCGGTTCCGACAAAGTAGCGACTTTCCGAATCCATTGCGATTGCCTTCACTGGCGTGGTTGTTGTATAGCTTAATAACGACCACGTGAATCCATTATCGGTAGATTGACCGATTCGCCCACTGGTTAAAACAGCGTACAACTTCCCATCCGGTAAAACACGAAACCGATTGACAGAATAATTGCTGTTGAAGATGGTATCGTGCTGCCAAGTCAAGCCGGTATTGGTAGAACGGAAAAAACCGTGTAGGGCTCCGTAATAAGAATTAGCGGCAAGCAATAGCGTATCATTGATTGCGAGGACAGAGCGATAGCCGAAAGCGACGCTATCGAGGCGAATCCAATGATCGGTTTGAGCATATGTCAGAGTAGGAACAAAAAGAAGAAAACATATTAATACTGCGAGTAATGATTTCATCATTGGATTCTCCGACAAAGTGGTCGTTATGAAAATTTACACCATAAATTTACGCATTTCAGAAAACAAGATCCGTTTCGGCAACTTCATCACAAGTTGCCCCATTCGCTCCATTGCTTACTTCGTGTACATCATCGTCTTGACTGCGGAAGTTCCATTTGTTTCGAGACGATAGAAGTATGCGCCACTCGGTGCATCCTTCGGCATCGCGAACTCGATGCGGTGCATACCGGATGCCACGCGTGACTGCACCGGCGTTGCGACCAACCGACCGAGGCGGTCGAACACATGGAGCGTTACATTTCCCGGATTAGTAACACCAAATGCAATGGACGTTCCACCATTGAAAGGATTGGGAAAATTCTGTGCAAGTTGAATTTCCGACGGTAGCGAAAAATGCGTCTGCATTTCGCCGGTAGATGAATAATGATCCAAGCGATAGATACCACCAGTCGTTGCGGCGAATACCCGACCCTGACCATCCGTACAAAAATCATACACACCGGCAAATGTTGTATCTGTTAGAGAGCGGCGCGGCAATCCCGTATTCAACCACTCCCACGACGCGCCATGGTCATCTGACCGTCCGATACCCATTCGATTCATACCGATAAAGAGAATATCGTTTACTTTGTACAAGCTGAGAAAACATTGGTCATAACCGTGGTCATAGGAAAAGAGATTTAACCGCCAGCGTGAACAGGTCGTGTCAGTAAAGAAGAGCCCACCTGACCGGGAGGTAAATAAATCGTAACCATCCGCGGCAACGACGGTGTTCGGCGGGAAAAACATCAAGCTGTTTATCTGGGACGAAAAACCGCTGTCAGCGCCATTCAAACCATTTACTTTTTGTGTCCACGTTTCACCATGATTGGTGGAAAGGAATGCACCACCGCAATAGGAACCGGCAATCAAAGTGGATGACAGCGGCAAGAACGAATAGACATAGGGACGGAACAAACCGGAAGTACTATTCATGACTTGCCATGTCTGACAAGTGTCGGTGGTTCGGTAGGAATAGTTCCCTTCGGTTCCGGCGAAATAACGGTTGTCCATATCCATCGCAACGGTACGTACCGGATAGCTACTCGAAACTGTTATCGACTGCCAAGTCGCACCCTGGTCGGTCGATTTTTTTATCGTACCCGTACCCGTACCGACGTATAAACTGCCATCATCGAGGGTACGGATTTGGTAAAAAGTTGGGTGTCCGGTAGTGTCGGTGCGATGCCATGTTAGTCCGGCATTCGTGGAACGGAGAAAACCGTAGCCGTTATACACGGATGCGATTAAAGTAGAATCGTTTACGGCATGAATGGATCGGAAACCGAGTGTTGTACTATCGACCCGCGTCCAATAATCGGATTGTGCAAAAGACAGAATAGGAAAGAGAAGTAGAAAAGCGAGTACTGCGGTGAATAATGATTTCATCATTGGATCCTCCGACAAAGTAGTTGTTATAAAAAACTACGCAATAGATTTGTATATATCAATAAATCAAGCCCCCCACCGGCAAAAACATCAGAGGCGGCTCCCTTGTGAGGAACCGCCTACATCATTTGCACATCCGCATCGTTCGCATTTATAACTGTCCGGGGAATAGATACACATCATAACACATACCCCGACTATGTAAAGGCAATCAGTATGCCAAAACCGCTGCCGTTTTATCTATTTATTTATTAAAAATATAAGAATCAATAAATGCAAAGAATGCAGTCGATTTGGTGCAAACCGTGCATTTTATGTGCAACGAATGCCCATTCGTTACCGTGATATTCCTAACCGACTATATGCGGCAGATAATAACGCTCGCGTCAATTGTTTATTGTGGATTCCACCCGAACCGTCGTGACGGAGGAACGATTCTATCCAAAATGCTTCATGGTGGGCGGTTACAGTATCGCCCTGTGCTTGTAGCTGTTGGACTACTATCGAAAGTTGGTATAAGTGTTCCGGAATAGAATCCTGACTGGTAATAATAAAACGGGAATCGATTCCGACATGGCAGGTAGCACATGCAGTGTAATCGACCCGGAAATTATGGTCACCGGTTGGTGTCGCTCCCGCTTGCCATGGCGTTGCATACAAATGACAAACGGCGCAACTCCCCTGAATACCGCTATGCTCACTGGTAAGTGGTAGTGTTACTCCATTGAGAGGAATAATAGCAGAGAGATTATTCGTGAGCATATCCGCTTGAGGGTGAAGCGGCAAATTGTTCACGGAAGGGGTACCATCAACGCCGGATTGATGGCAAGTCTGACAAATTCTGTCCGGTGTTACCCGCAGCATTTTGTACGAACCGGAACTACGCGGATGCGCACTATGGCAAACCGCGCAACCAATTCCACTGTCGGCGGGTACGGCATTCGACCAATGGGATACGGAGTCGCCATCGAGCCGTTTTATCGCTTCACTCTCAAGATGGCAACCGGCGCACCGGTCGGGATCGGACGATGATTCGATTGCGGAACGAATGGTGGTAAATTTGTGAGTATGTGCGAAAATATTATTGCTTAACCAGGTGTGATTCGAAATCGCTGTCGTGCTGGTATGGCAGGTGAGACAAAGTTGCGATGTAACACGACTACCTGACACAAAACCGTGCACAGCGATATGTCCGCTTCCACTAAGTCCATACGCTTCGGAAGGACCGTGACATGCTTCGCATTGAATGCCATCCATCTGTCCGGTAAAAATTTCATCGCTGCCGCCATTTGCGACGGTAGTATTGTATCCCGTTCCATGACATTGGTTACAAGAAGAGAGAGAATTGGTTGCGGTAATGGGGAGTCGATGCGAGTGTGCGGTTTGATTCCATGCGGTGACGGTCGCGCTGTGGCACGAATTGCAGGTCGAGTTGGTTCCTAAATAAAATGGATGCGACGTCGGTTGGTAGCCGCTAATCGTCCCTTCGGTTCCGGTGTTGTACATCGAGCTATAGTTCTTCGCGACACAAGTAACCAGAATTTTGAATGGTACGTTTGTACTATCGGGAACGATAAAAGTGTAGGAGAGTCCACTCGCAACTGACACAACGGAATCGCAATATTCCCACACCGGTGCACTGCTCGAAGCGGGAGAGACAGCAACGCGCCACGTTAAGGTATAGTTGTCGAGTGAGCCGGGAAACGACATCACCATCGACTCCCACGTCCCGGCGACGTACGGCCCGGAATTGGAGCGGTGAATTTCAGCAACAACCCATTGCTCACCGCCTCTTTGTTCAAAACAACCGGCGAGTAAAATGATAGACAGGAGGGAAATCATCAAGAAAACAT
>CAZPUW010000239.1:0-4924 GCA_964589795.1 uncultured bacterium | reverse complement strand
ACACTATTGAAGTTGTCGTCGACCGTCTCAAAATCGAGAAGAAACTTCGCTCCCGTCTTGTCGATTCTGTCGAAACCGCACTAAAACTTTCGAGTGGTCTGCTTACTGTTGTCGAAGAATCCGGCGCCGAGCGCATGTTCAGCGAGCGTTTCGCCTGCATCGACTGTGGTATCTCAATCGAAGAACCGGTTCCCCGATTATTCTCATTTAACTCGCCTTACGGTGCATGTCCCACTTGTTCGGGTCTCGGAACCAAGATGGAAATTGATCCCGAGCGCATTGTCGCCAATCCCCATCTATCAGTCAAAGAAGGTGCACTCGCCAATAGTGTCAGCGGCGATACCCTATTCAATCAGATGATGGAACAGATGGCGAAAGTGCAGGGCTTCAAGATTGACATCCCGTGGGAGAAGCACACCAAGCAACAAAAGCAGATGATTTTGTACGGAACCGGTAGTGAAAAATATAAATTCCGGTTTACCCATACCGATAAAAACCGCTACTGGGAGCAGACCGGAAAATGGGAAGGGGTTATACCGAATCTTCATCGGCGTTATTTGCAAACAGAATCGACCGCAATCCGCGAATGGATAGAAGGATTCATGGGCTCGATTTTGTGTCCTGATTGCAACGGAGCGCGGCTCAAGCCCGAAGCTCTCGCGATTAAAGTCCAAAATCGTTCCATTGCCGAAGTCACATCGTATTCAATTTTATCTGCCGTCGAGTTCTTCAATAGTTTGACTCTGAACGAACGCGAAAGTAAAATCTCATATCAAATCCTCAAAGAAATCAAAGCCCGGCTCGGTTTCTTATTCAATGTCGGTCTCGAATATCTGACACTGAGCCGTACCGCCGGAACGTTATCGGGTGGGGAGGCACAGCGAATCCAACTTGCCACCCAGATTGGCAGTCAGTTAGTTGGTGTACTATACATTCTTGACGAACCATCCATCGGTCTCCATCAGCGCGATAATACCAAATTGATTCACACCCTTGAACAACTACGCGACCTCCACAATACCGTCATCGTCGTCGAACACGATGAAGAGACGATGCGTTCTGCGAATCATATCGTTGACTTAGGGCCGCGCGCGGGTCGTTTCGGTGGGAAAATTGTCGCGCAGGGAAGTTATGAAGACATCGTGAAGGTACCGGAATCGTTGACAGGACAATATCTCTCCGGTGCGATGAAAATCGATGTACCGAAGAAACGGCGAACTGGAAACGGTTTGAATTTGAAGGTAACCGGCGCGACCGGAAACAACCTGAAGAACCTCGATGTAACAATTCCCCTCGGAAAATTCGTAACTGTAACTGGTGTTTCCGGTAGCGGTAAATCATCACTGATAACTGAAACAATGACCCGTGCTCTTGCCCAAAAATTGAATAAAGCACGTGAACAATCATTGCCCTATTCCAAGATTATCGGCTTGGAACACTTAGACAAAATTATCGAAATCGACCAATCCCCCATTGGGCGCACACCGCGCTCTAATCCAGCCACATACACCGGCCTTTTCGGTGCTATTCGCGATTTGTTCTCGCAACTTCCTGAAGCCAAAATGCGTGGCTATTCTCCCGGTCGCTTTAGTTTTAATGTAAAAGGCGGGCGCTGTGAGACGTGCGAAGGGGATGGCATTCTCAAAATCGAAATGTATTTCCTTCCCGATGTCTATGTGACTTGCGAAGCATGTAATGGACGGCGATACAATCGTGAGACCCTTGAAGTCAGATATAAAGGAAAAAGCATCGCGGACGTATTGGAAATGACAGTGGAAGAGGCACTCGAATTTTTCAATGCGATTCCACCCATCCGCAGAAAACTCCAAACTCTGTTCGATGTCGGTCTTGGATATATACATCTCGGACAACAGGCGACGACTCTTTCCGGCGGCGAAGCGCAGCGCGTGAAACTTGGCACTGAATTGTCGCGCATGGCGACTGGAAAAACAATTTATGTGTTGGATGAACCAACTACCGGGCTTCATTTTGCCGACATCAAACTTTTGTTGGAAGTATTACAACGGTTAGTGGACAAAGGGAACACCGTAGTTGTCATTGAACATAACCTCGATGTAATCAAAGTGGCCGATTGGGTGATTGATTTAGGGCCGGAAGGAGGCGATGCCGGTGGTGAAATAATTGCTGAAGGAACACCCGAACAGGTCGCTAAAAATCGTGCGTCTTATACCGGGCAATATTTAAAGCAAGTGATTTGAAGTATTGAATTGTCCCAAATGAAAACAGCGCCTCCAATTTCACCCACAATACTTGCTACCGCCCTTGAAATGGCGGTTACTGCGGCGTTACAGGCAGGCAAGTTGTTGCGTGAAGATTGGCTATTACCCGATGGGCCGCGCGGTTCTGGCAGTCACGCTGAGATAGATGAAGTTGCTGAAGCACTAATTCGAGATTCGTTATTAACTGGTTTTCCCGAATGGGGTTTTCAAGGCGAAGAAACCGAGCCCGACTTATTTCCTATTGGCAAACCCTACTGGTGTGTTGATCCGAATGACGGTACGATTGAGTACCTGAAGGGCTCACGCGGCTCCACCGTATCCATTGGACTTATCTATGACGGACAACCAATACTCGGCGTCGTTTATTCGCCTCTTACTCCTGACGACAACGGTGACTTGTTCACTTGGTGCGAAGGTCAACAATTACTTAGAAATGGAAAACCTCTCCCACAACTAATTGGAATAATTCCGCCCGAAGAACAAATTATGTTAGCTGCATTGAATGCGGACAAAAAATATCGTATAAACCTCAAATTAATCGAGCCATCCCGTTTTCGAGTTGCCAACAGTATTGCGCATCGTTTAGCGCTGGTCGCGGCGGGTGAAGGGGATATCGGTGTCTCGATTAACAATCCGAAAAGTTGGGATATTGCCGGTGGCCATGCTATCCTCCGTGGAGCGGAAGGAATCGTTTGCAGTGAGAAACAACAACCGATGCGATACAGTGAACATGGTGAGTTAATCAATCACGGTCGTTGGTTGTTTGGCGGGCATCCGAATACCATCAAGCGATATGCCAACATCGCTTGGGATGAAATATTTCGAGTACGCCCCGATATTAGTCCAACTGATGATCCCCCTTATCCTATCCGTTTAGCGCGCGGCGTTCACTTTCATGGCGATGCAGCCATACTTAACCGCGCGCAAGGTTGCTTGTTAGGACAACTTGCCGGCGATGCCCTTGGAACAATGGTCGCTTACCGGACAACCGAAGAAATTAACGAAATATTTCCCACCGGTGGAAAAATCCAAATGAAAAGTTCGGGAGTGTGGAACACTATGCCCGGACAAATTACCGAAGCATCGGAATTGGCGATATTGCTCGCCAGATCGATCATCGCGATGGGGAGTTACGACGCCGAAACGGTAATGCGTTATAATACTTGGTGGTATTCAAAAATTCCATTCGATGTCGGTAACACAATTCGCAATTCATTTGAAGCCGCAAGCGTTGCGACCAACTCACGGGCAGTAGCCGCTATCGCCGCCGCTACCAAGTACCGGATGAGCGAAACCTGCGGTGCGCTGATGCGTGTTACGCCTTTGGCGATTTATAATTACTACAGTAATGACGATACCATTTCCGACGATGCGATGATGGATTCTCAATTATCCCACTGTTCGCCGGTTTGTCTTGGTGCTAACGCTGTTTTTTGCATTGCATTGAAGTATGCAATTACAACCGGTAATAATATCGACGCCTACCAAGCTGCACTTCGTTGGTCAAAAATCCACACCGTACCCCCTGTAACCGATGCGTTAAGCCGTGCTCAATCCGAACTACCGGACGATTACCTATCGAATAAACGTTGGGTAATTGTCGCACTGCAAAATGCTTTCTACCACTTACTTCATACTGATTCAATGGTTGAAGCCATAGAAGCGACGATACGAAATGGCGGCGATTGCGATACCAATGCGGCGATTTGTGGTGCGTTGATGGGTGCCCTGCATGGCAGAACGGCAATACCACAAGAGTGGAGCCGTGTGCTGCTAAGTTGTCACCCGGCGGATGGATTGCAACATATTCACCAACCACGGCCACCGGCGGCGTGGGGTGTGGATGCCCTTGAACTGGCGGAAAGATTGTTAGTGGCGGGTACCGGTCTCGCCTAAACTTACGAATTACTTGAGTAGCACTCCTGTTTTTGGCTTACTATCTTTACCACTGACATTTACACATCGAAGTAAAGGAAAACCGAATGACCTCGCACGATTTTTTATCCATGACCGACTGGTCTCGCACCGAATTAGACCAAGCGCTACAGTTAGCGAAAAATCTCAAAGCTGAACTCAAAGCAACCGGTACCCACAAATCAAAACCATTAGCCGGGAAAACCTACGGTTGTATTTTTCATAAAGCGTCGCTTCGCACCCGGATATCGTTTGAAACCGGAATCTACCAACTCGGTGGGAATTCTTTGTACATCACCGAGAAAGAAATTGAACTTGGTAAACGTGAAACCATTGAAGATGCCGCCCGCGTTTTATCGCGCTACTTGAGTGGAATCGTAATTCGGACTTTCTCGCAAAACGATATTGCAAAATTAGCTGAGTGGGCAAACATTCCTGTTGTGAATGCATTAACTGATTTACTCCACCCTTGCCAGTTGATGGCTGACTTACAAACAATAGTCGAGCAAAAGGGAAAAATTGATGGATTGAAGGTTGCTTATCTTGGCGATGGCAACAATATGGCAAATTCGTGGATTGAAACCGCAAACCGTTGGGCAATAGATTTACGGATTGGAACATCTCCAGAAACATTACCGGATGCCACAATCCTTGCTAAAGCCCGAAACGAGGGTCCCGGTAAAGTAACAGTTACGCATGATGCAATCGAAGCCGTTTCGGGAGCCGATGTAATCTATACTGACGTCTGGGCATCGATGGGAGCAAAGGAT
>CAZPUW010000238.1:0-4975 GCA_964589795.1 uncultured bacterium | reverse complement strand
GTTGAGATGCTACTGCAACGGCTATCGCGGCTCGACCGCACGATTGAGTTGGCGCAACTCCTCTCCACGATTGAAACCGGCAAAGAACTTCCGGTACAGGAAAAAAAAACTCTAACCGTTGAACCGGACCCGGTTTCGACTCAACCCGATCCACACCCAGCACCACCAAAGCCCGCACGACCAGCGGAACCGCACCGACCACCAACCAACCGTAACACTTATACAACCGAACCACCCCGGCGCAACAGCGATTCTCCGAAACCGTCCGGTACGCTTGAACAACGGATGAAAGCATTGGTCGCGGAACATCCCGATTTACAGAAATTGATTGATAGGTTTAATATTATCCCGTTGGCGGATTAGGGTAAAAGAAACTTTCAAGGGACAGAATGAATTCTGTCCTACGAAAAGAGCAAAGAAAGAAAAGCAAAATGAGTCTATTTGGTGGTGGGAATATGTTCGAAATGCTCCAACAGATACCGCAAATGAAAGCGAAGTTGTTGGAGATGAAGACGAAACTCGCAGCGATGGAGTTGACGGAGCGGTCGGATGACGGGCAAGTATCGGTAACGATTAAAGGGGATGGAACGATTGCCTCGATTCAGATCGCACCGGAAGCACTCGTAGGAAAAGATTCTGCTCAACTCGAAGCTATTCTGAAACCGGTATTAAACCGGGCAAACGAAAAAGTAAAACGCAACGCGATGGAAGAATTGAAAGTCGCGGCTGGGCCGTTGGCGGGATTTTTGGGGGATATGGCGATTTGAAAAGATATGAGCATTTTGTGTGCCCATTTCTTATTAATTCCAGATAAATGCAATCCTTTAAAGTATCAAGTAAGCATGAGTATTTTGATCCCATAGAATCTGACCCATTTTCTTTCGATATTGCAATACGTTTCTTACATTCCTTTTCCATTTTGGTACCTTTGAGCCAGGACATTGTGGCACATCATCTTCAGAGTCTAGCGAACAGTGATTGCTAACACAATTGTACAAGTCACTGACGGACGACCACTTTCCACGATCAAATTTAAGTAATACTTCCCAAATATTAGGTAGCCGAGTCATAAAAAATACTCCTATAAAAAAATACTCATACAGAATATTTGTTGGTTGATTCTTCTTCAAACCCACTAATCCAAGGCCAGAAAGTAATCTAGATAGTTATCAACTTGTACTCGATCAATATGATTTAGACCGATATCGTAATTATTGTTGTGCCGAAAAACATTGAACTTAAACTCGCTTCCAGAAGAACTGAAATTATAGCTATACTTATCTAAAAAAGTTTTTGGCAAGAAAAACCGCAAAACTTTTTGTTTACTCTCACCACATAAGAGAATAATACAATGATACTGATCAGAAGGTAATCCTAAAAACCATTTGTGATTTATTTCAGAAGCGTATGCTATTCCAACCAATTTTCCGTGCTTTGTACGATATAAACGTTCCGACGATTTTACATTATCAAGAGAGAGACTTTTTTGTTTCAAGTCTTCAAGTAAAACGTTTCGAAAGAATTTTGCTTGTAATCTGGATTCCTTTCTTGAAAGCTCATCTCCTGTTAGAATAGAATGTTCGAAGATCGTTTTACTACTAGAAGGTATTGTTTTACTTGTTTCTAGACTATTTTCAAGTTTTTCTATATTGACTTCAATTTTAGTAATAACTAAATCAAGATCGTTACATTCCTTAACTATATTAGAAAGTGGAAACAACCTTTCTGTGTTTTCGGTCTTGACAACTTGTTCGATTTGACTCAGTGCTTCTTTCCGCACTAACTGAATTCGAGTTTGTAACGTATTCACTACTATCTCCTTGGTTGTGGTTTTATAGTATAGTATACGCTAGATAGTATAGTAAAGTCAAGCAAGGAGATTAGTGAATTGTAAGTAGTTTTTACGCTGAGAAATACTTCGCACTTGGATGGTGGAAAACCAGTGCACTGACACTCGCTTCGGGTTCCATCATATAACCGTCCGTTAACCGTACACCTATCTTGCCATCGGGTTGCAGTAGATTAAATAGAATCTCCTGATCCTCAATGCGTGGACACGCGGGATAGCCAAACGAAATCCGCAAACCACGATAACGACACTTGATGTAGTCGCCAAACTCCATATCTACCGGGTCGGGATAGCCCCACCACGCTCGCATCTTCTTGTGTATCCACTCGGCACTCGCCTCGGCAGTCTCAATCGCGACCGAAGCCAAGATGTGGCTATTGAGTAACTCACCGGCATCCATCCACTCTTTCGCAAGAGCATTGACCTGCGCACCGGCATTAGTGACAAACATCGCCATCGAATCGTCACCCCCCTGTGCAAGCGAACGCACCCAATCGGCGGCGCAACGATACGGCTCGGTACGTTCGCGGGGAAACTCGATTTTCGCCAACTCTTGGTTGTTGCCATCGAGGACGAAAAGCGTCTCACCGATGGAATGCGCGCGGAAGAAACGATAGACACAACTCGGACGAAGGACGCCAAGATGGACGGCTTTGTCGATGACTTTCTCGACTTGCTTTTGTAACTCGTATGCTTGTTTGTCGTTCGGCTTATTCAAGCGCGCGCCGGAATTTTTTAAGCCGAGATGTTTGCCATATAGCATCATCGGATTGATAAGGGGCAATACCTCATCAAGTGGAATCGCTTGTACGACGTGTTCCTCGAAGTCCGGTGGTTTCGGTAAATCTGTTACTTCCCAACGCGAGCCGGATGGTGCGGGGGGGAGTTCCTCTTCTTCTTCACTGCTCGATGCAAATAGTTTCTTTTGGATTTCTTTCCATTCGTCAAGCAGTGCCGGTTTTAAATCCTCATCAGTCAAACGATTGGCGAGTTCGAGACCCTGCATCGCTTCCTGCGCATAAAATGTCGCACCGGAATGTTCAGGCGCAATTTTGGTCATGGTGAATTTTTTTGTCAGTGCGGCGCCACCGACAATGAGCGGAATATCGATACCAGTGGCGGCAAAATCCTGCGCGGTGACGACCATCTGTTGCGCACTACGGACGAGCAGGCCGGACAATCCGATGAAGTCGGGATTGTGCTGGAGAATGGCTTCAATCAGCGTCTCCGGCGGTACTTTAATGCCGAGGTTGATTATCTCATAACCGTTGTTGGAGAAAATCATGTCGACAAGATTTTTACCAATGTCGTGGACATCACCTTTGACGGTAGCGAGCACCATTTTGCCGCGGGTGGATGATTTTTGACCGGGTACGAAAAATTTCTTGAGGTGATCGACGCCGAATTTCATTGCTTCGGCGGATTCCAATACCTCTGCGACAATCAATTTATTATCACCGAACAATCGCCCGACTTCCTTCATACCGACCATTAGCGGGCCATTGATGATGTCGAGCGGTGCGCGGTCTTTCAATGCGATGTCGAGGAAACCGTCGAGACCTTCTTTTACACCGTCGATAATACAGCGGGCGATTTTCTCATCGTTAGAGAGATTTGCCCATTCGTCTTTCTTCTCGATTTTCTTTACATCGCGGAAATGCGCCGCAAATCGGGCGATAGCGTCATCGCGACGTTCATAGAGCAAATCCATGCACAGCTCAATCTCTTCGGCGGGAATGGTTGCGTAGCGATGGAGACCTGCCGTATTGACGATTGCCATATCGAGACCGGCTTGGACATTCTCATAGAGAAAAACGGAATTGAGTACTTCGCGTCCGGCATCGGGGAGACCAAATGAGACATTTGAGATACCGAGGATTGTCATGCAGTCGGGATAGAGTTCTTTGATTTTACGTACGCCTTCAATCGTCGCTGCCGCCGCACCGTGATAGTTCGGGTCACCGGTTCCGCAGGGGAAGGTAAGGGGATCGAAAACGATTTCACCGGGATCGAAACCCCATTTTCCCACAAGGACATCATAACCACGTTTGGTAATTTCGAGTTTACGCTCGAGTGTGACAGCCATGCCCGCTTCTTTGTCTTCGTCGATGAGACCCACGACAAGGGATGCGCCATATTCTTTCGCAAGTGGACAAATTTGGTCAAGCCGTTTTTCACCATCTTCGAAGTTGATGGAATTGATAATTGCTTTCCCGCCGATGGAACGCAAAGCCGCATGGACAACGGCGGCATCGGTTGTGTCAATCATGATGGGAACACGCACTTTACGGAGAAGTGGATTGAGGACAGCAATGAAATCGTGAAGTTCTTCACGGTCTGGATTCGCCGTACAGAGGTCTACAATATGTGCTCCGCGGGTAACTTGCTCTTTGCCGACTTCGGCGGCTAAATCGAATTTCTCATCGGCAACAAGACGCTTAAATTTCCGCGAACCAATGACATTCGTACGCTCACCAACAAATACAGGGCGAATAAAATTGTCGATGACGAGCGGTTCGGAACCTGCCAAGGTCTTGCGGTTCGCCTTTGCCAATGGGATGCGCGGGCTGTAATGGTCGGCAAGTTGGCGAAGCACTTTGATGTGCTCCGCAGTCGTGCCGCAACACCCACCAATAAGATTCAGATACCCTTCGCGGAGGAAGCGGTCGAACGCATGGCGGAATTGTTCCGGCCCTTCGTCGTATTGCCCTTCGGTGTTCGGTAGTCCGGCATTGGGTACGCAGGAAACGGGACGATTACAGATTTGCGCCAGCGAACGGACATGGTCGGTCATTTTCTCCGGACCGGTGGCGCAATTCATCCCGACATAGACCGGTTCAAACGATGCAATTGTGTAGAAGAGAGCATCTATCGTTTGACCGCCGAGCATGGTACCGTTGGTCTCGATGGTGACTGAGACAGCTACAGGAATTTCGCCAAGACCACCCTCTTTGATTGCTTTGTGAACACCTATCCATGCGGCTTTGAGGTTTACGGTGTCCTGCTGGGTTTCGAGCAGTAGATAGTCGGCACCACCGGCAAGCAGTCCGGTTGCCTGCAAGCGGTATGTCTCGATAAGTTGGTCGAAGGTGACTCCGCCGGTGATGGAGATGGCGCGGTTGGTGG
>CAZPUW010000237.1:1467-4989 GCA_964589795.1 uncultured bacterium | reverse complement strand
TAGTTGAACTCTTTCACTATGTAGTGGCCGCCCTTGCCCTCCACGGTCTTTCCGCTCTCGCGAAACTTGGCAAAAGTCGGAACGCGTTGTAACTGCGCATCAAGGAACCCAATCTCCGTCAGCGGATTCTTTTCATCGCTGATCGCCACTGCCGCATTCGAATAATTGGAAGGTTAAAGCTGTTTTCAACGCTCGTAAGGATTTGGGTTCGAACCATACCACGGTTGGTATCGCGAAAATGAATCGAATCGGTCGTAGTAGGGCTGATACATGTTACGCGAGAAATTCGCACTAATCCAAACGTTCTTCTGGGGCTGCCAGTTGAAACCTAATGAACCTAACGGCATTCCACCGGTCTGGCCGTTTGGCATTGTGTTCATAGCCGTTCCGCTGTATCCAAAAGAACCGACCCACTGAAATTTCGAGCTAACCTGATAAGTCATCGTATTCAGGTAGAGTGCCGAAAGGGTATTACCCCCACCACCGCTGGAAAAGCCCGAAGATATTTCTTGACTCATGTGAATCTTCGAGACATCTAATAAACCAGAAAGCTGGGAAGATGCTCCCAACAGGTTCGGTGTTATCACTCCGATACCTGCACTATTAGAAGATGTTGTGCGATATTGCGCCCACACCGGCAAACTGCCGATGCAAAGCAATACAATAAGAATCGCTATCAACCGCTTCATCGGTTATTCCTTTGCATTCGCTCGGTTAACACTTTTTCCAATTCATGCAATTGCTCTACAGTGTTTACCCCTTCGACTTCAATCGCATCGTGTGTTTCCACGGTTGTTACCCGTTCACCGGAATCCACGGCATGCTTCACAACATCTGTCAAATAGTATTCACCTTGAGCGTTTTCCGGACGTAACTTCGCAAGTTCTTTCCAAAGCCATTTCGCCTGAAAAATATAAACACCGCTGTTGACTTCGTTAATCGTTGTTTCTTCGACAGTCGCATCCTTAAATTCAACGATTTTTTTTATCAATTGGTTCCCGTCGCGAACTATCCGACCATAAGAACCCGGGTTTTCAGTCCGAAACGTCAATACTGACGCGACAGCTCCGTTCCGTTCGTGTGCATACCGTAAGTTCGATACAGTTTTAGAAGAAAGCAATGGTACATCGCCTGAAAGCACTAAAACATCGCCGGTATAACGATGATGTATCGAACGCTTGGCTGACTGAACTGCGTCACCCGTACCTAATTGGTTCCATTGAACTGCAAACCATGCATCGGTCGACGACATCTCCTGCATGACCTGTGACCGGCCATGACCCACTACTATAACTATACGTTCGGAACCTACCTGAAGGGCAGTATCCCAGACCCAGCGGATTAGAGGTTTACCATGCAAAGAGTGGAGCACTTTTGGCAGGGATGAATTCATCCGTTTACCTTCTCCAGCCGCCAATATTATCGTTCGTAAAGGTTTCATGAGTCCCAAAGGAATTTACATTTCATTTAAAGAGATATTATCGATCAAACGAGTTGTTCCGAATCGGACAGCGCCCACTGCCCGAACAGTTCGAGAAGACGAAGGAGTGGAAAAATTTTCGTTATCGACAAAAGTTAGATAATCGATGTGATCGGGAAGAAAGGTCTGCATACATTCATACATTTTATACTCTGCTATCTCGAAATTATCCCCTTCTTGCAGAGCGGCGATACCTGACCGTAAGCTCTTTATAAGCCCGCAAGCTCGCGTCCTTTCTTCGGTAGAAAGATATCGGTTGCGGGATGAGTACGCAAGTCCGTCCGATTCACGTATCGTGGAACCAATAATAATTTCGACCGGAATCGCTAAATCACGTACTATTTTATTAATAATTGCACATTGTTGAGCATCTTTTTGTCCGAAAACCATCGCATCAGGTTGGACTACTTCGTATAACCGGGTAACAATTGTCGCTACTCCGGAAAAATGTCCCGGTCGATATGCCCCTTCTAATATTGTACCTAACCACCCCGGATTGACAATCGTGTCCGCCCCTTTCGGGTACATCTCTTCTACTTCAGGCACGAAAACCCACTCGCATGCCGTATTCCCGAGCTTGGCAAGATCAGTTTCCAGCGTTCGTGGATATTTCGAAAAATCTTCACCCGGCAGAAATTGTGTCGGATTAACGAAAATAGAGACACCAACACAATTGCATTTTTGCGATGCAAGTTCAACTAAGGAAAGATGTCCGATATGGAGCGCACCCATCGTGGGTACAAAACCAACCTTAGTGGAAGGTGGCTTTGTTCTTAAATAGCTCCTTAGGTCAGAGATAGTTCGGAATAATTTGAGGTTCATAGTTGCATGTTTTACAGTCCGTTGTAAAAGCCACCAGTAAAAGCTACTGGTAACTCTCGCCATCGTTGGGGAACTTCACGGCACGTATATCTTCGGCATAGCGTCCAATCGCGTTTTGGATGAGCTCTCCCCCCTCGATGTAACGGCGGGCAAATTTGAATTTCACTTCCGGTTGCAACCCAAGCATATCATACAATACCAGAATCTGCCCGTCACACTCAGGTCCCGAAGCAATTCCTATCGTTGGGATCGTGAGCGTATCGGTTATCTTCGCCGCTAATGCCCGGGGTACTTTTTCCAGCACCAACGCAAACACACCCGCATCCTGTAACGCAATAGCGTTTTCCAGAATTGTTTCGGCAGTCTCCGGTGTGTCTCCCTGTAGCACAAAACCGCCATATTGCAATACCATTTGGGGTTGAAGCCCAAGGTGACCCAGAACCGGTATCCCTGAATGAACCAACTTCTTGATGAGCGGGACGAGTTCCTTACCACCTTCTAATTTGACTGCGGAAACCCGTCCTTCTTGTAATAAGTGTACTGAATTGTGATATCCTTGTTCGACCGATTCTGTATAACTTGCAAACGGCATGTCCGCCGCTACTAATGCGTGTTCAACTGCTCGCGAAACCAGTTTGCTGTGGTAAATCATTTGTTCCAGAGTCACCGGAATTGTCGTTTCCTCACCTTGTATCACCATCCCAAGCGAATCACCGATTAAAATCATATCGACACCCGCCGCGTCAACTAATCGCGCCATCGAATAATCGTATGCTGTTAGAGAAACAATTTTTTGTTTCCCTTTCATCGCACGGATCCGTTTGGTAGTAATTCTCTGAATAGTGCTCATGTAAGAAATACCTCGTCGATTATCCCACCTGCTACGACCCGTTCGCCGGTGAAAGCAACACAACTTTGTCCCCGCGCCGGTGCCCGGACAGGTGTATCAAAATCTACTTGGACTGACCCATCCGGCAGTTTTGTCCATTCTGCAAACGTTCCGGGATCCCGATAACGAATTTGTACTGAGTATCGCCCGTCCGGTATGGAACCTATTATGTCTCGAACGATAATCCGCTTCCGATATAATGACTTCTCCGGGCCGATTACCACTGTCGCTGTTTCAACATCCGTATCGACGACATATTGTGGTTCGGAATACCCGCCACCAAGACCCTTGCGTTGCCCTACTGTATAATTAAACAAATTTTCGTGGGTAC
>CAZPUW010000237.1:0-1457 GCA_964589795.1 uncultured bacterium | reverse complement strand
TCCCCGGTTGGCGATTGGATTTTGCCACTCAGCACTTTGTCTGGATGCTTTTTTTGGAGCCAATCCCGGTAATCCGTTCCGGCAAGGAAGCAAATATCCTGACTTTCCTGTGCTTTCGCTGTTGGTAGATTTGCTTCCGCGGCGATAATTCTGATTTCTGTCTTTCGGAAGCCACCTAATGGTAGCATAGTATATTTTCGTCGTTCTGGCACAACCGGCCAAAGCGCGTATGCTTGGTCTTTTGTCCGATCCCGACCCCGTGCAAACCAAACTTCTCCCCCTAACGAGACCCGTCTTGCGTAGTGCCCGGTGCTGATGTAATCAATCCCGAGTGCGTTTCGCCGGTTCCAAAGTACGCCCCACTTCAATTCACGGTTGCATTCGACGCAAGGATTAGGCGTTTCGCCAGTCAGGTAGCTATTTTCAAAATAATCAATCACTTTATCTTGAAAAGTATCGGTTAAGTTCCATACCTGAGCAGTAGCACCGATTCTTTCGCAAACAGCTGTGACATCGTTGGCACTTCCGGTATGGCAACAACCTTTTGCCATCGCCGGTGTTCCCTCGGGTGTTAACCGAAAGTGTACCCCAATTACTTTAAGTCCAGCGTAACTCAAGAGATAGGCCGCCACTGAGCTATCCACTCCCCCCGACATAGCGACAAGAACAGAAGCCCCACCAAATTCGCGACGAACAGTGGCCGCCCATGAGTCTCGAAGGCGAAGCACATTATCTCTTGAAATTTCCCCGTTATTTGCCACTTGCAACCTGTCTTTGACGTTCTACCACTTTCGCAACTCGTTTTGCTGAATCTTTTATATTTTCTAATGTTAGCGATGGCCCAAAACTGAAACGTACACATTCATTCGCTTCTTTTTCACTCAGACCTATTTCTAACAAAACCGATGAAGGTTTCAAAGCCCCACTTGCGCATGCCGACCCTGCCGATGCCGCGGCGCCTGCCAAGTCAAATCCAAGAAGTAGTGCTTCGGCTTCCGTATTTGTAAATCTCAAATTAACGATAGAATCGCTACAACTTTCATTTGGTGATATTAAGATAAATTCGCATCCGAGTACATGTAATTCTTGTAAAAAACTTACCTTTAATTCTTTCAAATGGTTTCGATAAGTTTCCCGGTTTTCATACCATAATTCGCAAGCCATCCCAAAACCTACGATTGCCGGTATTGCTTCCGTACCGGCATGTTTACCCCGTTCTTGACTCGCTTCGGCAATCCATGGCGGAATTTCGATTCCCGGTTTTACCCACAACGCCCCAACTCCCTTTGGTCCATTTATCTTATGTGATGCGACAGAAACGAGATCCACGCCCATCGGAATCGGCGATGGCATTTTACCAAGCCCTTGTACTGCATCGGTATGGAAAATAGCACCATTTGAAACATCGTAAAGCTTCTTAATATCTTCGATTGTACCTAATTCGTTGTTGCAATACA
>CAZPUW010000236.1:0-5008 GCA_964589795.1 uncultured bacterium | reverse complement strand
CCGAATCGGCTTTATTCATCTGACAGCCGTACGTTTCAATCAAGATTTTCTTCATGCTTACCCCTTACCAATGCGTAATATAGATACGTGGAATGGGGGCGGCAAGGAAAAACCGGTGTAGAATCAACAAAGGGCGACCATTGTCGCCCTTCTTTGTGTCTTATGTTAATTGGAACCGGTGAAATTATTTCAGCAACATCACTTTTGTAATTGCCCGGAAAGTCCCTGATTTCATCTCCACGAAATACAAACCGCTTGCCGGTTCTCCGTGCAGTGCCTGACTGGCATCCCAAATGTAATCGTGCTTACCCGCCGCCAATGCCTTCGTAGAAAATACGGCAAGGGTGCGGCCAGTTACGTCGTACACCCGAAAATCTACGATGCCCGGCACTTTTACCGAGTAGGGAATGCGTAAAGACGCATTGAACGGGTTCGGATAGGGCTTTCCGAGGTCATACACATAGGGTATCACAACCGGTGGAATAGACGAATCCTGTGTTGAAGAACGAACTTCGATATCGTCGATATGAATACCGGATTGATTAATCAAACTATCCGAAACAAGGTGCCAACGAAACTTCACATTGGCATTGCCAAGATAATGGCGCAGTGACACATTTACCTGTGTCCAATCAAACCGCAATTTCCATTGGTTCGTGCCGGGAAGCGCTTGCCAATTGGTTCCACCATTCGTAGAAATCTCGACCCATGAAGAATCGTGCTCCGGTTCCAATTGCCCCCGTATACAGTACGTCAATGAAGCATCGGTAGCGGAAGTGGATAAATCGAAAGTATTCGACCACGTCGCAAACGTATTGGTGTTCCGGGTATAGCTATGAGCTGAATCAGGATACCACCAATTGCCGCCCGGTGCATTGGAAAAACCATGTGCTCCGCTGTATGCCTGATTATCCGTACCCCAGTGACCATCACTGCTGGTCCAATTCGCGAGACCGTTTTCAAAACCTTCCTGAACCCGCGTGCCCACCGGAATCAAGCGAACATTAACTGCCTGTCCTTCCGAAGCCGGAATCACTGTATCCACTCGCGCTACATAGCTGGGATGGTTGATGCTGACGATGAAAGTGTCAACGACTAATATCGTATTGGCATTACCGGATGCGTCGGAAGTTAGTGTATCGTTATCGCGGTCGGGATGTTTTAAAACAATGAGTGCTTGTACCGGTGAGCTGTTATTATCGGTAACATGGAATGAGAAGTGATACTGTGGTAGCGGCACCAATGTGGCGTTTTGTGGGCGTCGTTGGGTTGAACTTAGAATGATGTTAGGAAATACCTGCGTTGCATAACCGTACTTGCGAAATTCGAGGGTATAGTTTCCCGAAACCATCGGACGATTAAACCTGCCGACTTCGTTCGTTACACGCGGATCGAGTAGACGGTTGTATAGTTCCCGAACCCGCACTTCCGTGCCGGGTAATGGTTGGCCGCTCGAGGCATCACTGACGATACCGGTGATGCTTGAGCCGGTCGGGCTATGGAACTGGTCGAGCGAACGGTTAAACAAAACGTAATTACCGGCAATCATCAAATCCATCCAAGTTCGCCATGTCAGCGAATCGGGTTGAT
The DNA here is from genome assembly GCA_964589795.1 of uncultured bacterium. Classification (GTDB taxonomy): domain Bacteria; phylum Electryoneota; class JAOADG01; order JAOADG01; family JAOADG01. Next base: position 3,418 of record CAZPUW010000236.1, on the reverse strand, counting down.
GGGCATTGCGGGTAGCAGGGCCTACTTCCACTTCCATCGCCACACATCCGGTGGATTGGTAGAACCAATCCTGAGCCGCACCGTTGCGCGTTCGATAACCAGAAAATTGGTAAGGATCGTTACCGTTGGTACACCGCATATTTTGCGAAACTTCGGAACCGACCATATTACACAGATCAAAATCGGAACTGCGCCGACCCGGCGTTACTACCTGCGAACCGGAAGCTTCCCAATCCCATGGGAAGAATATTTTTTGCGACAAACCGCCCTGTCGAGATGAGTGATAAACAAAGCAGTACATCGGTTTTAAATCACGGTTGACTCGCATTAAAGTTTGTGTTTCCGCTTCGGATCCGGGTGATGCACCACGGTAATAGTCCCACAATTCAATTTGAGTCCCTGTCCAAAGTGGTTGTAATAACGTATCGCCACGTTCCCAATTCACCGGGAAATTTCGGTTTAAGTCGATACCATCGGAATCGTTACCAACATCAGGTGCGAAAATAAGAGAATCATTGAGGAACGGATGCCAAATATTATGCACATTCTTTCGATACGTGACATCCCAATTATTCGTGACTACTTGCAGCCCTTCAGGGTTAGCGCTTGGGATGATATAAATTTCCTCACCGCTGTTTGCCGCTCCGCGCCAATCCCGATAGCGGGCGGGAGCAGTATTGGTTGTGTATGTCGAACAAATCTCTGCAGCAAGCCGGAGACACAACTCGACACCCATCACTTCTTCAGCATGGACTTGACCTATTAACAATACTCTTGGCTTATCCTGGCGTATAGTAGCATTATTCGAAATACGCGCCATCCAAATCGGATAACCCCACTGTTGTCCGTGACCGATAGAATCGACATGAATAGTATTGGGAAACCGGGTTTGGAGATCCATCAGGAAGCTATGAATCCCGGCATTATTGTGGTACCAGGAGGGAAGTGGTTGTGCGAACACACTGCCCGCGACACCGATAACCACTACAAAAGTAAGTAGCGATAAGTAAATACGTGAAGTCGGCATGGTACGCCTCCTATGCTTGATCTAAAGGCTCCACTCGTTGGGAGCGTCGATGCCATATTGAACCGAATAGTAGTGATATCTCGTAAAGAATCATCAAGGGAACCATCATTGCTGCCATCGTAAACATATCAGCAGTCGGGGTTACCACTGCCGCCACAACTGCTATTATAACATACGCAATTCGACGGTACTTCCGAAAGATGGAAGGGGGTACAAGACCTAATCTTATCAGCAATGCCATCACCAATGGCAATTGAAAACAGATACCAAACGCCAGCGCTAAAAGAACGACAAAATTGACATAGTGCTCTAAAGACCAGAAAATCTCGGAATTTCCATTGGAAAACTCGCTTAACCACTTAATACCGTATGGCAGCATCCACCAAGTCAAACCAACACCCATCAAAAACAAACCGGTAGAGGCAAAAATCAGGACATAAACCATCCGCCGTTCGGTTTTATATAAACCCGGTGCAACGAACCGCCACAACTGGTAGAATACCCACGGCAGCGCCAAAATTACCCCACCCCAGATACCCACTTCGAGGTAAATGTTAAACCCTTCCATCGGAGAGAGCACGGTCATGTGCGCCTGCGAGCTGGCGTTCTCACGAAACGGCATGGTTATAAAGTTGACTAAATCCGTCCCGAAATAGAGTCCGACGCATGAACCGAGAGCAATACCGATGAAGGCGCGAATCAATCGTTTGCGCAGTTCCTCGATATGGTCCCAAAATCGGAGTTGTGTCGAAGGGTGTTCGTCCATTTTATCCTAAAAAAACGGTGCACGGCTTGAAGCGTGCACCGACAATGTATAGATACGAGCCACTTGCATCAAGCGATACGATTTACGCCCCTTGCCGCAAAGTATAGGTAAACACCGTCTCACCACGGGCGGGTACTTTAACCGTGAACTCTTTCTCGGTAGCGGATTTATCGGTTGGTTCGATGGTTGCATCACGTATCGACCACTCACCGTAACTGTTTTGCGTCGCGATTACTGTGACGTCGGAGGGCTTACTGTTTTTCAAAGTCACTTTATAATCGGTTTCCCGAACCCGGTCGGTTATCTGCCTGTACTTCAGTTGAACGGTTTCTGCGGTAACATCGAACGCATTGCCAACTTTTAACTTGACATCGCTATCGACCGGAGTGTGCTTGATGCGGTCTTCGCCGACAAATTCCCGGTTACCGCTCGCCTCTGATTGGAAAATACGGACCCGTCCTGCGGGTAATGGAATTTCGAGTCCGGACGATTTATCCGACTTGAACTCAATCGTGACTTCTACTTGTTTGTTTTGCGGTTGAATATTGTATGCGAATTTCTGTTTGTAGGGAATCTCATTCGCCGTCAAGAGTGAGATTTGTTTACGCTCGCGGTCACCCACTGTGCTTGGACGTTGTAATTCGTACAGGTGATATTCGAAGAGGTCGCGTTGCTCGAACTGCGGTGACGGTGCCATATCCATCGCCTGCATTTTTGCTGCGCCATAAGCAGTCGGATACGCGCGTTCGTTTTGTTCGACTCGGTGGATATCTCCTGCTATCAGTTTCAAATTCGCATCAGGATAGCTGGCGCCGCTGTTATTATTGATGTCCACCCATCCCTGCATATCAAGCTTGCCGCCGGATGGTGCAAGTACGGCGATATATTCCGCTGTCCATGAGATATTATTGGTAGTGTAAGAAAGCTCAACCGATTGCTTTCCTTTTGCTCTGCCATCTAATTTCCAAACCAAAGTCGGTTTGATATACAGTCCTTGCGAATTTCCGGGTAGAAGAATTTGTCGCACACCACTTTCGATGAGGCGGAGTTCTTTGGGTGTTTCGAGAACCATTCCCCATGAACTTGAGGTCAACAATTTACCCGAAACGACCCCGCCTTCCTGCAAAAGTACATCGACCTGCTCACCGAGCCGCCGCTCCAAGAGTCGTTCCTGACTAACTAAATCATATTCGAAATTTTGTTCGACGACATATCCATTCGTAAGCGACAACTTTACCGATGTTGGGTCGATGGAAGCGGCGACATCGGATATCGAAAGTGAATTACCATCGCCGACATCGACATTGCGTACTTCCCTCACGACCGCCATATCTTGGTTGTAAATCGTCAGATGAACTTCACGGTCGGCGCCGAATGCCACCACCGGCAAACATAAAGCTCCGAGTAGAATCTTCAATCGACTCTGCATTTTTTCCTCTTCTCCGGATCTAATAAGTTACGAAGCTAATTTCTGTTTCACTTTCGGGGCAAGTTCATCTTCAGGATAATCGCGCAAGAAGCGTTCCCATTCCGCTTTCGCCCAATCGGAATGACCTAACTTTTGGTAACATTGTCCGAGCATGAACCGTGCATGCTTCTCTTTATTGGAATTTTTTGTGTTAAAT
>CAZPUW010000235.1:0-5021 GCA_964589795.1 uncultured bacterium | reverse complement strand
CAGAGGATACACTGTTTCGTAATCCTATCGTCCGAAAATCATCCAACCAACAACGGCGGCAATTGCAACCGACATGAATAAAGCGTAATTGGACAGCAACCCGGTTTGAATACGGCGAATGCCTCCGCCAACCCAAACGGCGACTTGACCGGTGCCGTTGATAAACCCATCGATTGCCATACCGTCGAAGACTTTCCAAAAGAAAACTGAGATGGAATTAATCGGTCTGACAATAAGCGCTTCGTAAATCTCATCGACCCAATATTTATTCTCTAACAAGCTTGCAAAACCGGTTGGTTTACGCAGTAATACATCGCGTTCCTGTTTTTTCTTCCAGAACAGCAACGTGGCTAAACCGATACCGAGAAGGGCAATCATCACAGAACCCGCCATGAGACCGAGTTCCAACATTTTCTCATGTTCTACTTTGTAATATGCGAGCGAAGGAAGTGAACGCGATTTTTCGAGAACCGGTTCGAGCCATTTACCAACCACGAAATGACCGCCAAGCGATTCGGGAATTGCCAAATGCCCGCCAAAGACTGAGAAGAACGCGAGTACAATTAAAACACTTGTCATTAGCGGTGAAACTTCTTTTACATGTGGTTCGGCTTCACTGCCACCGCGAAACTCACCGAAGAAAGTCAAATAAACGAGACGGAACATATAGAACGCTGTTAGTCCAGCGGTTATCGAAGCAAGTATCCATAGGATTATGTGACCACTTGCAAAGGTTTTCCAAAGAATTTCATCTTTACTGAAGAAACCGGAGAATCCGGGAATACCTGATATTGCGATAGTAGCAATTAAGAATGTCCAAAAGGTTATGGGAATCTTTTTACGAAGGCCACCCATATTTCTGATATCCTGCGGGTCAGAATGGACATTCGCATGATGGAACGCATGTTCCATCGAGTGAATCACCGCACCGGAACCAAGGAACAAACACGCTTTGAAGAAAGCATGGGTCATTACATGGGCAATACCGGTTTCATAAGCACCGACACCGGCACCCAAAAACATGTAACCGAGTTGGGAAATCGTCGAATAGGCAAGAACTTTTTTAATATCCCATTGCCGCATTCCGATGGTTGCCGCAAATAGCGCCGTTAGAGCGCCGACTGTAGCGACTACGCTCATAGCGAATGGCGACAGCGAGAAGATTATATTCGCACGGACAACCATATATACGCCGGCGGTAACCATCGTGGCGGCATGGATTAATGCGGAAACCGGAGTTGGGCCGGCCATCGCATCCGGTAACCAAACATATAAAGGTAATTGGGCGGATTTTCCGCAAGCACCGACGAATAGCAATAACGCGATTGCAGTTAGGATCGGTGCGCCACCGGGGTATTGCTCGATAGTGGAAGGAAGTACTTTAGTGAATTGCAACGACCCGAACGTCGTGAACAACAACAGCATTCCCAGCAAGAAACCCCAGTCACCAATGCGATTGACGACAAAGGCCTTCTTACCCGCACTCGCTTTCGCCATATCGGTGAACCAAAAGCCGATGAGTAGGTAGCTACAAAGCCCGACCCCTTCCCAACCGATAAACATCGTCGCGAAGGAATTCCCCATTACGAGCCAGAGCATGAAAAAGACAAACAGGTTCAGGTAGATGAAGAAGCGTCGGAAACCCTTGTCACCGTGCATATAACCGATGGAATAGATGTGAATGACACCACCGACCCCGGTAATGATAAGCATCATGAGGGAAGATAACGGATCAAGCAGAATTGCCCACTCGACATGGAAGGTGCCGACTTCAATCCATTTACAAAAAATAACTTCAATTACACGTTGGTCGGCGGGAAGTGCACGAAGATTTAAGAATGCGATGAGTGACAAAACAAAACTGGAAAGGACAGCAAGCGAACCGATCCAACCGATTAGTTTTTCGGGTAGTTTCGCTTTGGTAAGGAATAGATTAATCAACAACCCGCCGAAGGGAAGGAGCGGAATGAGTATTAACCAGTTCCAGTTGGCTGTATTGATGGTTTGTTCCATTTAGTTGGTTGTGATTCGCTTTGGCTGCGACAATAGGTCGCACCGGTTACACATCAACCCTTCATAATGTTCACGTCATCGATGTTTATCGAATGACGATTGCGAAATACTGTAATAATGATTGCAAGCCCCACACCTACTTCGGCGGCAGCGACGGCAATCACAAAAAATGCTAAAATTTGTCCGGTGGCATTTCCCAAGTAAGAAGAAAACGCTACTAAGGTTAAGTTGACGCTGTTGAGCATTAATTCGACGGACATGAACAAAATTATTGCATTACGGCGTGTCAGCACACCGGCGATGCCGATACAAAACAGGACAGCACCCAACGCGAGATAGTGTTCCAATGAAATACCGGAGTTCATTGTTCGGCTCCCGTTGTTCTTCTCGTAAAGGGTATTGAATCACGCTTCGCAAGCGCGACCACTCCGACGACTGCCGCCAACAACATGACCCCAATTATCTCGAAGGGGAACATCCAGCGATTAAAAAGAGATAGACCGATTTCTTTTGCCGTGCCCATCGAAGTCATAGCTCCGATTGACACATTCGAAGTCATCTGAATACTTCTTACCGCATACGCTACGATGATTAAAAGCAGGCCGGCGACCAACGCACCAATGGTGCGAAGCACCAACGTGCTTCGTTCGAGTGTACCAATCCGGTTAAGATTGAGCATCATTACGACGAAGAGGAAAAGAACCATAATCGCGCCGGCATAGACAATAATTTGAACGGCGGCAAGGAAGTGCGCTCCCAACAAGACATAGAATCCGGCAAGCGCAAAGAAATTCAAAACCAACCACAAAACGCTAGCAACCGGGTTCGCGCGGGTAATGACCATAAGTGCGCTGAATATCGCAACTAACGCGAGAATCATAAATGCGATAGATGTGGGTTGCAGTTCCATTTATTTAGTGCTTCTCGATAAATTCGTTTACTTCATCGCGAAACGTATTGTAAAAAATAACTTCGTCGGTAAAGCAACGGAGCGAACCAATGCGGTCGTGTACATACGCCGCCAAACTCTCCATTTGTACACTGTCTTTTGAGATGGTCGTCAATCCGTTTTTCTTCATATACGCCTGCAACGCTTCACGGATTCGTTGTTTACCAACCTCCAACCGTTTATAATTCATAAGCGACCTCGCTTTTGGACTTGCAAAAGTGACTTTGGAAAAAGAATAAAGTAACACGTCAAGGAATTTACTAATGGGATACCTCTTTCGAATCTACTCTTTGTACCAAATCGGACCGCCGACTTTTTCAGTCAGCATCTCTTTATTGTAAATCAATTTCTCGCGGCTGTCATCGACAAACTCATAGAAGGGAGTAAGGAATATCGCCGCTTCAGGACACGCTTCTTCACACATTCCACAAAAGATACAACGCAACATATCGATATTATACACTTTGGCATAGCGCTCGGTCGGGTGTTCGTGCCGCTTTTCGGGTGGAACTTCCGCCGCTTCGATGTAGATGGCATCGGCGGGACACGCAAGCTCGCACATCTGGCAACCGACGCAACGTTCCTGTCCCAACTCGTTACGCTTGAGAACATGCCGTCCGCGCCAGCGCGGGGACACTTCGGCTTTCTGCTCAGGGTATTGAATCGTGGCTTTCTTTCCGAACATGTGGCGGATAGTGACACGCATACCGGCGAGTATCGGCCCTACATAGAGCCGCTCACCCAACGTCATTTTCCACTTATTTTCAGAAACTTTGATTGCCATACATCCTTAAAACCACGTGGTGTAAAATGGCCAAGCCAGCACTAAAATTGCCGTAATGATGACCCACGCAAAAGCACCTTCCAACAGGAATTTCCAACCCATCCGCATCAATTGGTCATACCGGAAACGGGGAAGCGTCCATCGCAGCCACATAAAGACAAAAACAAAGAAGGATGTTTTTACAACTAATGCCGCAATGCCTAAAAGAGAAACGATTATAGACGGTTGGTTTTCCACCGAGATGAACGGCACCTGCCAGCCACCGAAATACAAAGTTGAAATTAGGGCGGATGCGACTGTCATGTGGATATATTCGGATACTTGGAAGAGACCGAATTTCATTGAACTGTATTCGGTATGGTATCCACCTACTAATTCATTTTCCGCTTCGGGTAAATCGAATGGCATTCGTGCACATTCGGCAAGCGATGCAACAAAGAAAAAGAAAAAACCAATAGGTTGCCGCCAGACGAACCATTTTGTAAGTGTATCCTGCTGGAGCACAATGTCACGTAATGATAGGGTTCCGGCGAGAATGAGGATACCAACAGCGGCTGTTCCTTGTGCGAGTTCGTAGGATATCATTTGGCTGCTGGCGCGCAGTCCGCCCATCAGGGAATACTTGTTGTTGGATGCCCAGCCACCTATCATCACGCCATAGACACCGATGCCACCGAAGGCAAAGAAATAGAGGATACCAACATTCAGGTCAATCATTTGGAGCGAAAATGTTTTACCGAGCAGAACGATTTTATCGCCCCACGGAATAGCGGCGGCAAGCATCAACGGTGGGATTGCGGCAATCGCGGGTGCCATGATGTAAAATGCTTTGTTGACATTGGCGGGAATCATTTCCTCTTTGGTGAAGAATTTGATTCCATCGGCAAGCGGCTGAAGCAAACCAAGCGGCCCTGCGCGGTTAGGGCCGATTCTGTCCTGCATCCACGAGGCAACTTTCCGCTCGGCAAGTGTGGCATACGAAGCAAACGTCATGATGCCCGCGAGGAGCGCCACGCCGAATACTAGTTTCTCCACAACCAGCCACAAAAGTTCAGTCAATTGTTCCCTTTATACTTCTAAGACCCAATCTTCGATATCGTAATGATTGTAACGGCAATTATCGCAAATCATCCCTTCCATCACGCCATTCGTCCCTTCCGCAAGCGATGCCGACATGCGGGAGGTGACGCGATGAATCTGGCCGCGATAGATACCAAGACGGCATTTGCATTCATGCTCGCAATCGGGACGATGGGCATTCACTTGATCCAAATC
>CAZPUW010000234.1:0-5031 GCA_964589795.1 uncultured bacterium | reverse complement strand
GGAAAGACGCCGGACGTTTGTTCGAACTTGCACAAATTGCAATTTTCGAACGCCCAGACGTGCCAGTGTCTTCCCTCGATCCATTTATATGCAGCCGTTCCGTAATTCTACCGGTGTTACCATTACCGATTTCATCCACTTTGGTCAGAGACAGGATAAAAGCGCAACTTCCCGTCAAATGGCTTATCCCGGAAGCTGTGGAAAACACTATAATTCGACACGGTTTATATCGCACGTAAACGATGAGATAAAAATCTGATTACATCGGCAACCGGTAGTGTAGTTAAGATACCGGTTTGTTTTGTTTTACAGTGCTTGAGTGGTATATTCTTCAGGTTAACAACACGATATATTTCTTTTCTAATTAATTAGCTTGTAAGGGTCAAAGGAGTCTAAATGAGACGAGGTTATTTATTTTTATTGATCGCATTTTGTTTTTCGGTAGCGTTAGCGGTACCGCAGACAACTCGCGTCAACCCAGTAATGTTAGGACATGCGGGGAACGGTGTCTATGAATTGGATCGCAGTCGCCCCGACACTATCCGTTACGATAACAATTCAGCGCATTACCTTACCACCGGAATCACTAATTTTTGGTGTGGTACACGCTTCACGCCAAATGCTGATTTCAAGCTTCAATCGGCTTATTTTTGGCTAACCAATCAAACCGGTACACCGGTAAATCCATGTTCGTTATTTGTTTACCATGATACCTTGATTTCAGGTGTTCACCACCCGGTTAATCCGATATCTACGATGTGGGGCCGTGTTGCTACACCGTCGTATTATCCGACCGATAACGACATTACTTTTACCGATTCGACAATTTTCTCAGGTGGCACCGACTTTTGGCTAATTTACGGCCCGATACCGGGTGGTGCTTATACCGCAAACAACGGGTTCTGGAACATAATGGATAACGGTTCCAATTCCGACGGACGTTGTGAATTGTTTAACGGCGCACGTTCGTTAATCTCGACATTGACACCGGGAGCGGCAGGTTATCGATTGTTATGTCGTGCCGGTGGTACATACCAAGCTGGTGTGGTAGATGGACGCGTGGATAGTTTGTATGCCTCCAATGCGGCAGGTGACCGAAAATTCTTCTGGAATTACAACACGCCGGTGCGCTATTCCGCCATTGTTGAAAATCTCAGCACCAATGCGATTTCCGGTTATCAAGTTGATTTTGCAGTTATCGATACTTCAGTGAGTGCGACCGATACGGTATTTCATCAAAGAATTTCGACCGGATTACCTTCATTGGCGCACTTAGCGACGACGACTGTCACCTCCGCTTATGACACGATGCCGAACACGAATAAAAACTACACCGTGAAAGCAACGTTAATTTTGTCGAACGACGCCGATTTATCGAATAATACCGTATTGCTCGAACAAAAGGTGAATAACCTAAACTGCTGGTACACTTATACGCTGCAAGGTACTTCGACGGTCGGTTTCTCCGCAGGTGATGTCGGATGCGGTTTTATTCCGACTCACTATCCGGCGGTTGTCGATACCGTAACCATCGCATTGCAAAATTCCGCTACCACAGCGGCCACCGATACGATGTTCCTTGTTCTGATCGACTCCGTAGGTACTCAAACAATTCCGTTCTTCAGAAGCTTTTCGGTAGCTCCGACTACCGGAGGTAATTTTAACATTATTAAGATTGCAATTGACTCGACTGTCATCATTCAACAGGGTGGTCAAGTTTTGGTAATGTGGCAGGAAGTCAGTCAGACGCAAGCGTTAATCACTGAAAGTACACCTCCTACCGCCGGTACGAATTTATCAATGCCGGGTGCGACTTGGGAATGGGACGGACAACAATTCTCACCAGCAGCGACGGGTGATTGGTTGTTTACCGCTCACCTCGTACCGTATATCTCGGCAAATCCGGTATTGCGTACGAACCCGGTTCCGAATACGAATATTTTCTTCGATTCGACTGCAGTTGGTAACAGCAACACCAAGTCGATTTGGGTTTATAATGACGGCGGCTCCTCGTTACACGTGACTCGCATTTACGTAAATAATGCGCTTTATCGTTCGGCGTTGGCCATCAACGATACTTCGTTCTTCGTGGCAAGCGGCGACAGCCACCACGTCAATATTACGTGGACACCGGCGATTACCGATTCGATGAATGTACCGTTAATTCTACAAAGCAACGCACCGACATCGCAAGTATCGTGGCGCTTAATCGGCTTGACCCGGTCCACGTCGGTAGCTGAAGAAGCATCTGGTTTGCCAAAGGTGTTTGCACTTTACCCGAATTATCCGAATCCGTTTAATCCGGTAACCCAAGTGCGGTTTGCCCTTCCGGTTGCATCGAATGTCCGTCTTACGGTATTCGATGTCAACGGACGGCAGGTAGCAACGTTGGCAAACGGTCACGTCGCGGCTGGTTATCATACCGCTGTGTTCGATGGTGCCAAATTTGCTAGTGGCGCCTATTTCTACCGTATTGAAGCCGGAAGCTTCAGCGACATTCACAAAATGATGTTGTTAAAATAATATTCACGACGAAGAAATACGGGTCGGTTCCCAAGAGCCGACCCGTTTTTCCATTACAAAAGGGTCAACCATGAAATTGAAATTCAGTATTGGTCTATTCCTGTTTTGCTCGTTGGTCAACTTTTGTTATGGGCAGGATTTCCGGATGCTGAACGGAATGAGCGGTACGTGGGTCGATGCACCGGGCACTGGAATGGTCGGAGCCGTTGCTGTTGTTAAAACCGGCGTTCGAAACGAAACACCGGCGACCAACGGACTCTCCCACTACCTCGAACACATGTTGTTCAATGGAACCCGCTCATTCACACAAGAACAACTGTACGCGGTGTTCGACCGCTTTGGTATTTATTCCAATGCACAAACCGGTAAGGACTATATCGCATTTATGATGGTGGGATGTGCGGCGGATTTAGATACGATAATGGCGCTCTTACGCGAACAACTTTTTTATTCAACTTTACCGGAAGATAAATTCGGAAAAGAAAAAGGGATTGTCATACAGGAAATGGCAAAAGATGAATTGGACGAAGATTACCGATTCGAAACCCTGTTCAATCTCTGGGATAAGCAGGAAACCCCGTATGCATTACCTACCCTTGGTTCGACTGCAACTATTACCGCCATCGACCGCAAACAAGTTCTCGACTATTACCATACATGGTTCCATCCCAACAATGTCCGCTTGTTAATCGCGGCTGATGTGCCGTATTCGGATTTGGAACGGATAGTACGGCAGAAATTCGAGAGCGTAGTCGCAGGCGATATTACAAAATCAGCAAACTGGAGTCGAAAGATACCCTCTCATGATGAATTCGAAACAACTTCGGTTTCGGAAAAGAGTGACTACCGGTTCAAAGTAAGTTTTCCTATTGAACCGATGGATTCGGTTTTCGTGCAAGCTTCACTGGATGAAGCGCTGGCGATGTTTGATGCCGACCGCAATTTCGCTAAAACAAACCTAAGTAATGTTAATCTTGAGATATTCCGCGATGCGGACTTTTGCCAATTGGAAATGAGCGGCAATTATACCGGTACGATTAGCAGCGATTCCCTTCGTGCGGTGATACATCGGGCATTGGTGAAATGGAAAAAAGAAGGGGTAACGCCTTCTACACTCCGTCGGGTTCGTATGCAGGAACGGGTAGATGAAGGCAAAGCCGGCGAGCGCTTGCAGTACTGGGGTTTGTTTCAAGCTCCAAAAATTGCCGCCGCTTCTGACGAAATCTGGAACCGCATCGACGGGATTAAAAAGAAATTATCCGCGAATGAGATTACCACTTCATTGGAGAATGCATTATCTCGTCCGATGCGCTTATTTGTGGAAGCTCCACCGCTTTCGACACGCCGTGTTCAATCGGACTCCATTCGTATCGTCGACACGACACTGCCAAACGGCGTTCGTATTGCGGTTCGTGAAAGCCCCGGATCGAATTTGGTCGGCGGACACATCTGTTTTGTTAATCGTTCGGAGCGCGAACCCGATTCCCTTCACGGTATCGCTGAAATCGCACATACCATGCTGATGAACGGCCCATCGACAATGAAACTCGATGCGTGGAAAGACACTATCGCAGCTATCGGGTTGGATATGAAAACCGCCGATAACCCCGATATTCCCTACGATGATTATTATACCTCACCGGCATTTAGTTTCATCCGTTTTGATGTACCGGGTGAAAACTTAGAAGTCGCAATGAAACTAATTGTCGAAACACTGTTACATCCCCGGCTTGATTCCGTAATGTTTCAAAATGTGAAATCAGCGGCTTTGTCTCGGGCGTCCCGTGAGACGGGTTCGCCTCGGAGTGTGGCTCGCGGGGAATTGGATAAACGCCTTTACGTTGGTAAACCACCCTTATCTCCCTATGGAACCGCTAAATCAGTTGCAGCGATTACTTTGGGTGACGTGGAACGATTTGCCAAGACGTACTGGGTCGGGAATGCCACTGTTGTCACAATCGACGCGGGAGATGTGCCCGAAGTCATGTCCAAGGCGATTTTAGAACCATTGCAAAAGTTGCCTGCCGGGACAGCCGTTGTACATTCAGGCAGAAATTACCAGACCGTAACCGGCGTTGTGAACGCTAAAGCCGGTAAATCTCAATCGTATTTAATGATAGCAAGTGTCCGAAACAATCCACCGAAGGATAAATCGGACGCGGCAGCTATCGCGATGGATATCTTTTCGACAAGGATTCAACAAGAGTTACGTGAAACCCGCGGGTGGGCGTATAGCATCGGAGCGGCAATTCGTACCACTCCCGATGCGTGGATAGTTTCGATGCAAATGGGTACCAAGAAATCGTTGCTGGACAGCGCCACCACTGCTTTGACCGATTTGTACCAAAAGTTCAGAACCGGTAAAATCGACAGCAGCGACGTTATCCGTACCAAAAATGCGATAGCGGGACGGCAACGGATGCGCGAAGCTGCGCGCCAATACCGGGCTTATGCAATGGGAATGGCGCTATTGGATAACGACGACCCTAACAAGGCATTACCGGGCTA
>CAZPUW010000233.1:0-5031 GCA_964589795.1 uncultured bacterium | reverse complement strand
TTATCCCGCGTCTTCTCCCATTCTTTCCAATCCTCGTCCGAACGGTCGTTGTCTTCTTTTCGGAGATACACGAAATACACGGCATTGTGCCGGTCGTGCCGCATCGATGTCCACGCGAGCATTCTTCCATCCGCGCTCCAAACCGGATTCGAATCCTCATCGGGATGTTGGCTGATATTCACGGGCTTTGCACTTCCATCCGACGGAATAATCCAAATGTCCGCATTGTAGTCGTTATCCTCAGTGGAGTATGCAATCCAACGACCATCGGGCGACCAATTGAATTCCGTCTCCGACCAATTATCGGCGAGTAAGTGGTCATTCGAACCATCCGTGTTCATGATTCGAATCTGACCTTTGTCGTGGATGTAAGCAATCTTGTCCCCTTTCGGAGACCATTTCGCTTGCTGACAATCTGCACTGTCATTTGTCAAACGAATTAGTTTTGTATGGTGCGCTTTGCGCAGTGAGACTTTACCGGTATCATTGGAAACCAGCATCGCTACTGCTTGGTATCCCCACCGGTCGGTAGTAAATATCAAAGTATCCGTACAACCCGGTTTGAAAGACGGCTGATAGTCCCGCGCCGGACTTGGTACCGGTACAACCGCACGTCCACCTAATTCACGGTTCACCAAAACAATCTCGCCATGGATAGTCATCGCATATTCCGAACCGTCGGAACTAACGGCAAGTTCATTTGCACCCGAAGAAAAACTTTGGGTCGAAACCGGATTCTCAATTGCATCGTCAGCGACAGTAATATCCATCCGCTTTATCGTCGCAACCGGACTCGCATTCAATTCATATAATGAGCTATCAGCTTCGACTACTATGTTGTACCCATCTTTAGAGATGCTCGCAGTCCGCACACCATCGTCTTTGAAGAACGACACCTGAGTTTTATTCGTACCATCCGAATTCATTTTCCAGATATTGAATGTTCCTGTTGAGTCACTGCGGTAATACACGGTTTTACCATCAGCACCCCACATTGGGTCGGTGTCATAACCACGCCACGTTGTGAGTTGCACCGGATCGGAACCGGGATGGTAGAGGTAGATATCTGATTGATGGGTACCGCGATAACCTTTTCTTCCGAAGAAATTATCTCCTATCGCGAGCAAATAACTCTTTCCATCGGGAGAAACAGCGGCTTGCGTAGCAAAGCAATCAACTAACCGTGTTGGAGTCCCGCCCGTCAACGGTACACGGTAAATTTGCGGATTCATCGGATAATCGAATTGTTCGCGGGAAGAGAAGAGTATCGATTTGCTATCGCTTTCCCACCCAACTACAAGGTCAGTGGGAAACGCAAACGTCAATCGGGTAGGTGATCCACCGCTTGCGGGCATAACGAAAATATCAAATGAACCGTACCGGTCGGAGGCAAAGGCGAGCCATTTTCCGTCGGGAGAATACACCGGAGAGCGGTCGTATGCCGGGTTTGCGGTAAGTCGGGTTGCTTGTCCCCCTTCCGCAGGAACACTCCAGATATCACCCGCGAATGAGAATGCTACTATACTCCCATCCGGTGAAAGTGCCGGATAACGCGGGAAAAACGCCGATTCTGCATGCACTCGCGTGGAGAACAGAACGAAAACTGAGAAAAGCAACACGATTTGAATTTGCTTACTCAACCTTGCAACCATAACACTCCTTTTTGTCACTCACTTATTATACCAAGATGGCGCAATGACAACGACGAATAATATATGCTTTAATTTTCTTAAGTTCTTGCGTAAACACTTTTTGATTGGTACACTTTATCATCTCAACACAACGGAGGCAGTATGCCGATTTTGATATTACTGGCAATTGTTGTTATTGCAATTTTCTGGATCATTGGAATTTACAATGGTTTAGTTAGACGTAAAAAACAAGTCGATAACAGTTGGTCACAAATTGACGTGCAATTAAAACGTCGTCACGATTTGATTCCCAATTTGGTGGAAACCGTCAAAGGATATGCCAAACACGAACGGGAATTACTCGAAAACATCACCAAAGCCCGCTCCCATGCTATCGACGCCCGCTCGGAAGGTGTCGGTGCGACCATCGCCGCGGAGAATGCTCTTAGTGGAATGTTGAAAAACTTGATGGTTTCGGTCGAAGCATATCCCGATCTGAAAGCCAGTACCAACTTCCTCGCCCTGCAAGAGGAATTGACCAGTACCGAAAATAAAATTTCATTCTCCCGCCAACATTTTAATGACGTAGCGACCGACTACAATACTTCGCGTGAAGTTTTCCCGAATAATATTTTCGCCGGTATGTTCGGATTTACCGGACGCGATTTGTGGCAAGTTGAAGACGTAAAGGATCGTGAAACCCCACAAGTCTCATTTTAATTCTTTACTATCGTCGCACTACGTATGAATACACCTGCCCATATCACGTATCTCACGCTAATCGCGCGGAACAAGCGCGCGAGCGTGATACTCACTATCGTGATGTGCTTCCTTGTAATCCTAATCGGTTTTGTCTTTTCCAAAGCATGGTTCGGAAACGGCATGCCCGGTATGGTTCTTGCTTTCGTTGCCGCTATCATTCTTACCTTAGTAAGTTGGACCAGCGGTGGCGACATCATCCTGTCGATGTCGGAAGCGACACCGATAGCAAAAAAAGATTATCCGCAGTTGTTCAACGTCGTCGAAGAAATGGCAATCTCCGCGGGTATTCCCATGCCAAAGGTGTATGTCATCAACGATACCGCACCCAATGCCTTTGCAACCGGAAGCCACCCTGACAACGCGGTAGTAGCGATTACCAGCGGCTTGTTGGAAAAACTTGACCGCGATGAATTGCAAGGGGTCATTGCGCATGAAATTGCCCATATCCGAAATTACGATATCCGATTTATGATGTTAATGTCCGTGATGGCGGGTCTGATAGTTTTACTAAGCGATTTTTTTATACGCTCCAGTTGGTTCGGATTTGGTGGTGGACGACGGCGTAGCCGCGACAGTGATGGGGGTGGCGGTGGTTATTTCTTTTTAATTGCACTGCTTCTTGCCATCCTTGCGCCGTTGATTGCGAAGTTGATTCAGCTTGCCGTGAGCCGAAAACGTGAATATCTTGCCGATGCTACCTCGGTCCAATTCACCCGCTACCCCGAAGGATTGGCCCGCGCGTTAGAGAAAATCGCAAGCGACGAAGAACCGTTGGAAGTAGCAAACCGTGCAACACAACATCTTTACATCGTTAATCCTTTACAGCAGTACAAATGGGGTTCGGAAAGCATGTTTAGTACCCACCCGCCGATAGCAAGACGAATTGCTTTAT
Organism: uncultured bacterium; assembly: GCA_964589795.1. Taxonomy (GTDB): domain Bacteria; phylum Electryoneota; class JAOADG01; order JAOADG01; family JAOADG01. Next base: position 1,746 of record CAZPUW010000233.1, on the reverse strand, counting down.
TGAACGAAATAAGCGGTAGACTCTCACACGACTCGAAATAGGAGACCACTATGGAAACGATTACTGTTACTGCCGAATACGCTGGTTTTGGTAGAAGACTCGTTGGATGGTTAATCGACTATGTCATTTTAAGTGCGGTAATGATGGTAGTAAGCTTACCACTTGGCATCGGTTCTTTTGCATCAATTCTGCCGTTACTGACCCATGCACCTACCGATCCAGCGGCATTGGCGGGGATGTTAACCGCCGCGCTTACGACGGGAATTATGATTTCCATCATCGGATTGGTCGTAAAGTGGTTGTATTACACCTTGATGGAAAGCTCCAACCTGCAAGCGACTGTCGGCAAAATGGCTATCGGAATAATCGTGACCGATTTAAATGGCAAACGAATTAGTTTTGCTCGCGCAACCGGACGCCATTTCTCCAAATACATCTCAGCGTTGATAATCGGTGTCGGTTATCTGATGGTAGCGTTTACCGCACAGAAACAAGGGCTTCACGATATTATTGCCGGTACGTTGGTACTGCAAAAACCGAAAATTATGTAATTCTTCTTTGAGTAGAAAAAGGACAGGTTTTCCACCTGTCCTTTTTTTATTGAATTTATTTCATCCTAAGTACAAATCTTACGGTACGAATTTATCCGAAGATGGCGTGGAAAATAACCGTTGCGCATGGTTCCTCCATGTTTCGTTACCCCCTACCAACGCTGAAGAAACCGTTTCAAGTCCTACCGTTCTCACTCCCCGCATTTCCGTGCATAATTGCCGCGCACGAACTTCGACATAGACCGAACTACCGCCTAACCTGCGATACATATCCTGTGCGATACTAGAAGCGAGAATCTCCTGAAGCGTTGGCTGTTGTGAAAAGTAGCGTATGATGCGAACGATACCGGAAAATCCCAGTACTTCATCGCGAGCTGGAACGTATGCTACAGACACAGCACCAAAGAATGGCAACAAGTGATGGGAACAAAATGAATAAAACGGTATCTCGCGGATAGCAATTGTTTCTTTCGCCGCGTCTTTCACCGGATATAACGCAAGCTCCGGTGGTGGTTCATGCATTGCCGAAAAAAATTCGGTATAAAAATCTGCTATCCGTTGCGGTGTCGCCGCAAGGTCGCCGTCGGTCGGTAACCCGATAGCATTGAATAGTTCATGCATAGCCATTGCGATACGTTTGTTGTCGACAGTTGGAAGTGTACCATCGTGGTGGTTCGAATCCATTTTAAATCAAACTCCTGTTTTCATGTAAAGTAACATTGTGGTTAGAAAATAAAAAGCCACAGTTTACTGCGGCTTCTCACTCTGTTCATTTCCGTCAGTGTTTCATTGTATCGAGCACTGAAATGCTATCTAATTTGTTGGGTATGAGCCGTTCCATCTCTTTTCGTTTTATCCGCTCATACAATGTATCCGTTATCAATGGTGTTTCGGTTTTTTCCGGCGCGGCCTCGGTCGATTCCGGTGGCACGAGCTCTAATTCGAAAAATGTTACTGCATTCTCACCGCGCTGAAGGTTTAACAACTGGTATTTGTTTCCCTTAACGCGATACCCTTTCTTAGAAACTGATATTATCTGTTTACCCGCACCAATACCGGTAATCGTCGTATCCGTCATCATTAACGTCGTATCGTTGTTGAATACGACATTAGCTCCGCGGATGTTCGTTGCAACACGAATCGAGCCCGGTTTCGGCCAGAAAATAAAGATTAATATGCCTACCATTGCGAGCGA
>CAZPUW010000232.1:0-5042 GCA_964589795.1 uncultured bacterium | reverse complement strand
ATATTTAGTTTTTGATTTGGCAGATGGAGATGTTAGATCCAAATTAGAATTTACTGGTAGATTAGAAACAGCTTGGAAATTAAAATCTTTACACGATGTAGCTGTAGGATTGAAACAATTACATACTATCGAGATTTCACATCAAGATATAAAACCGTCAAAAGTATTACTTTTCCATGATGAATCTAAGCTAGGAAATTTGGAAAAGTCTTCAAGTTCTCTCGTGGACTCACCCAGAAGAGAGATGGTTTATAATGGTGATATTGCGTATGCTCCACCAGAAATTTTATATCATTTTTCAAAATCTGATTGGAAAGAAAGAACCTACGCAACCGATTGTTATTTGTTTGGAAGTTTGATTGTGTTCTTTTTCTCAGGAATTTCAATGACAGCTTTGTTAAAGAAGCATATACCTAAAGGATTGAGTTGGGATAGTTACTTTGGTCCTTTTAATGAAGTTGAAACCTATGTAATAGATGCTTTTTCAAACGCACTGATGGACTTTAACAGAACCATTACTATTGAGTTTTTAAAAGAGGAACTTTGCAATATGGTTAAATTTCTTTGTTATCCATTACCCGAAAAGAGAGGTCATCCAAAGTTAATTGATTCTACAATTAATGCAAATCAATATAATATGGAAAGATTCATAAGTAGATTGGAGTTGTTGCATAGAAAAGTTAAGTTCACTTTATTGAGATAGGAATATGTAATGGCAAATATATTTGAACAAAAAAACAGAAATGTTATTCCTAATTTTCGTAGCTATTTGGCGTCAGCTGCGTTGGGTGAACTGGGTTATAATTCCTTGGGTGGAAGACCCCCTATGGAATATAATATCAGCGAAAATTTAGAAGCTTGGCAACGAAATAAAAGCATCGGTTTAGCGGGTGACTTACTGAGTAGTGCGATTGTTTCTGGTATGACTGATTTAAAACAAGCTAAGCAAGCAGCGGAATTTATTCTTTCACACAAAAGTATTGCATCGATTACACAAGTTGAGATAGCCAATGCTGTGTTGAGTAATAAGTTGGGATTAACTGCTGAAGAACAGTTACCTAAAATCAGTAAATTTTTAGACAATAAAGAACAAATCTACGCACGTATAAATAAAGTTCGTAAATTTGCTATTCAATGTGGAACAAATGCCATTTATATGGTTGAATTATCTCGATTATATTCAATATTAGGAAATGAAAAAAAATCTATTAAGTGTATGGAAATTGCACTCAAATTAGCTCCCAATAATAGATATGTTTTGAGAAGTGCGACAAGATTATTCGTGCATTATAATAAACGTGAAATTGCTGTAGAATTTCTTAGAAACAACCCAAGCACAAATTTCGATCCTTGGTTGTATTCAGCGTTATTGGCAACTGCAACCAGTTTGGAAAGATATAGTGGTTATGTTAAACGAGCTAAGTTATTGAAAGCATCGAAGGATTATTCACCTTATAGTCTGTCTGAATTAAATAGTGGCTTAGGTACAATTGACTATCTAGAAGGAGCTAAAAAGAAAAGTAAAGATAATTTTCAATCTGCTTTATTAGGACCTAATGATAATACACTTGCGCAAATAGAATGGGTAAACTCAAAAGAAGATTTTCTTGAAGTTGAAGTGAATAATTATAAACTAGGAAGAAATTATGAAGCATTAGCATTAGAATCTTACAATAACGAAGACTGGACAAATGTTGTGAGCCATTGTGAATCTTGGTTTATAGACATGCCGTTTAATCGTTATTCAGTTATGATGGGAGCGCACATTTCTTATGTCGTACTCGACGATTATTCTAAAGCTGAGTTATTCTGTCGCGCCGGATTATTCGCTCATCCGTCTGATCCACAGTTGATAAATAATTTGGCTTATGCATTGGCTCTTGATGGAAGAACTAAGGAAGCTCAACTTGAGTTAGATAAAGTTCCACCAAGTTCGATAAACGATACACTCACAAAGATTTGTTTAACCGCGACTACTGGTTTAGTAAATTTTAGAGAGGGTCGACTAGAAGAAGGTCGCAATCATTACGCACAGGCAATGGAACTTGCAAAAAATAAAGATATTGGGCATTTTTATTTAGCATTATTAAATTATTTCCGTGAAGAAGTTATCGCTAATCAACCAATTGAAGAGGAATTAGTTGACTTAGTAAAGGGTATAAAAACAAATCCTAAAGATATACCGCTTAAAATATTTAAAGAAAAAATAATTAAATTATTCAACAAAAAAGGAATAGTAAAACCCAAATCGCAATAATATTGATGTAATTTATAGTATCAAAGTAAACCATCTATGCACCCCATCCGCAAACTCTTATTCATCCTCCTACTCCTCTTTACACTGGCGTCAGTCGGTGGCATCATCGCATGGAAATGCATTCCACCCATTCAGCAACTGCCGTTGCTCCAAGCGTGGGGTATAGTCCCCAATATCGAACCCATCAAACTCATCCTGCTCCCGAGTATGATGTTCCGCACGGCGCGCAACATCCATGATGCCGACCTCGCGACGGTGGGGGTCATTACCGGACCGAATTGCTCGCTCGAGCGGCGGGTCTATCGCGCACACATCCGCAATAAAGCGGAATTCATCCAGTTTTGCAGTACACACAATGTCGTCAATCGTGATGGGATGGGGATGATGATGATTATATGGCTGGATACGACACGGCGCGATGAAATGGCGGAGCGGGCGCGTAAGCCGATTGATTGGGATTTTGTCTGGTCGAAAACGAAGGTGACGAATCATTGGTTCGGGACATCGTATTCGGTGAATTTCGATGCTATCGGATACGGTATCAATCAAGTCACCATCTTCTCGAATGGTATTGTGTTCTCGGAAGCGTGTGAAGGAAAGTAGCACCGCCCTCTGGGCGGTATGTTTTTTTTTGTCATTGCGAGGAACGAAGTGTAGTGCCCGCGTAGCGGAACGAAACGTAGTGACGTGGCAACCTTCTTGAATCTTTTATCTTTCCCCGGTTTTCGTTTCCACTCCTTTTCTGAAATGGTCGCCACGTTGCTACGCGTCCACGAGGTTGGACGCTTCGCGCCTCGCGAATCAAACGAACCGGCGTGGACGCCGATGCTACCCGGGCGGGCACGGTGACCCGCCCCTACCCAAATCACAACTGACATTGTCCATATCCTATCAATCGCTGTTAACGGGGGTGAAGATTTAAGTATTTTACTGGTAACCGGTAACTGGCGACCATTAACCGAACGCCCGTTACCTGTACTTCCCGGAACTACCATGTATCTATCACTCATCTACCACCTCATCTTTTTGACCCATCTCCTATTCACGTTCTGCGAGTTTCCGCATACCGATTTCTCGGAACCTACACCGTGGGGTGACCCGAACGATCCGACTCATTTGCTGTACATCCCCAATTCCGCATTCCGTTACAGTTTCGTCAATCCGATGGATTTCCTCCGCTACGGTTTGTTGACCCGGCAATACACCCCCTCCTATGATGGCGGAATGTGCCGGTATGTCGTGATGGGAAAAATCAATTCGAAGGAAGAATTTGTCGGACTTTGCCGTGATTTGAAATTGGTGCGTGCCGATTTTTGGGACGGTTCGCTTCCCGCATTCGCTGACAATGAAAACGACGAACAGAATTATGAAATTCCATCGCGCGCATTTTATCGCGCTGTAGAGTCTACTGAAGTGGACACAGCGCACGGCATGACATTCTACGTCCTAACATTTTCTAACATGAAATTGACCGGCTTTTCCAACGGTATCATCATCGAAAGTTGGTGGAGTAGTATGTAGAGAGTGGGTCGTGGGTCATAGGTCGTGGGTTTTGGGTAGTACGGGCGTCCTCGCCCGTACACTTTTTTATCTTTACCAAATCCCGAATCCAATCTTTGCCCATCTTTCGTTAGACTACTTGTTAGACTCATTGTAAACCTCTACCCCCTCTACTTGCGACTCAATTCAGAAATGTCACAATCCAATTTCTTGTCAAGTTTGATTCGCGAGGATTCGCGAGGAATGGAACGGAGTATCCTGCGAAGCAGATACAAAGTGGAATGACGTGGCGACCTTTTGATTCTTTCTTTCCGTAGCACCACCCTCTGGGCGGTAGTGGGTAGTACGGGCGTCCTCGCCCGTACACAATTAAAAGAAAAAAAGAACAGGCGGGACGCCTATACCACCCAACCCCCATGACCTATGACCCAATGCCCATTGCCCAATGCCTATCGCCCAATGCCCATCGCCATCTTTTCCCGTCCCCTGACCCCCGACCCCTGTCCCCGCGAGTTGCCTACAACAGCTTTTTCACCGATAATATTGGAATGCAACTCGCTAATCCCGTATCCTTCCACCACTGTTCCAAACGCTTCCATGCCGTGACTGCACTGCAATCACTGACACTCGACGTCGTACCCGGTGAATGTCTTGTCCTGCTTGGGCCGAATGGCGCCGGGAAAACCACCGCGCTCCGCCTCCTGATGGGATTGATTACGCCGACATCCGGTAGCGTCGAATTGTTCGGACTACCGCCAAGCCACACCCGTGCCCGCGAGCGGCTCGGATACTTGCCCGGTGAGCTTGGTTGGCCGCTTGGTGTGAAGTGCGGCGATTGGCTCGCGTTCCTCGCCAACCTTTCCGGCAAGCCCAATCCCGCGTACCGTGCCGAACTTCTACAGCGAATGGCATTCCCCGCCGACCGCTTGAATTCCTACATCGGAACCTTGTCGCAGGGGATGAAACGCAAGCTGGGATTGGTTTCCGCGATGGAGCACCGCCCCGAATTAATCGTGCTCGATGAACCCGGCGACGGTCTCGATCCCGTCCAACAGCGCAGTTTGGTTGACCTCCTGCTTGCCCGCCCGAAAGAGACCTCACTGTTGTTATCGTCGCACGATTTGCGCGAAGTATTCACACTCGCCGACCGCATCGCGATTTTCAGCAATGGGATGTTGATAGATTTATTTCCGAAATCCGAAGTCGATTCGATTGATGCGCTGGAACAACGCTTCTTCCGAAAGGTGGCGGTATGAGAAATTTCTATATTCTCGTACGGTACCTC
>CAZPUW010000231.1:0-5058 GCA_964589795.1 uncultured bacterium | reverse complement strand
TATCTTTTTTCCCTGACCCCCGGCCCAAGTCCCCCATTTATTTTCCTCGACCTCTGTCCCCAGTCCCCCATTTTTTCTTATCTTTAATCCATGCCCGTTAGCCTACACGACACTGCCATCCTCATTCCCGTCCGCGAAATCGATGAAGCGTTTTACAAACTTGTAGATGAAGTTCGTCAAGTTGTCCCGACTTGGATGGTTTGCGTGGTGGTCGATGGTTCCGAAGCTCGTATGGACGGTTCGCGGATGGGTACTCCGTCGATTGTAATCGAGCTCGAGCAAAATGAAGGCAAAGGATATGCCTTACAAACCGGATATAAACGTTTGTATGAAGCGGGATATGAAGCGGTGATAACGCTCGATGCGGACGGACAGCACCCACCCGCCCTGATACCGGAATTTCTCGAAGCGGCGTTGGAAACGAACGCGGATTTGGTGATTGGAAACCGGTTGGGAAAATTGTCGGGTATGCCATTAGATAGGCGTTTTTCCAATATAACCAGCTCTTATCTTTTATCGTTGATTTGCGGAAAAAGACTGGCAGATGCGCAATGTGGCTACCGTTGGATGCGGCTTTCACGGTGGTGGGAAATACAGGCGGACTGCTACCGGTTTGACTTTGAACCACAGCTGTTATTGCAGGCGGTATGGCTAAAATGGCGGCTTGCTTTCATACCAATCCCCGTCCTATATTTGCATTCCGGTAGTTCGGTACGTCGCGTGCCCGACACGTTGCGATTTGTACGAATGGTCGGTAAGGAAATTCTCAGAAAACTATCCGGTAAATACCGCGCTGGTTTCTTGGAAGATGCGGGGAGTAGCGCAGCCCGGTAGCGCACTTGGTTCGGGACCAAGGGGTCGCTGGTTCAAATCCAGTCTCCCCGACTCATCAATAATAGTAGCATCGGCCACGAGGTCGGTACATCGAGGATAATGTGAGTGTAAGCAAAGAAACGAAGACGTTTTATCGACAAAGCGAGTCCGGCTCGCCTTTGTTGACTTGATTCACGCCCTCACTCTATCTATAGGGGCGTATCTCATACGCCCCTTTTAACGTTTTAGTAATTGGACACTCTTGTCCGACCCTTTTATAAAATGAGAACTGTTATGTCAGAAGAAACTTTACACACCCAGATGTATCCATTTAAGGAAGTGGAGGCGAAATGGCGCGCCAAATGGGACGCACGAGGTGATGACAACGTCGATTTATCGAAGACCGATAAAGAGAAACGTTACATAATGTGCATGTTTATTTATCCCAGCGGCGACAAACTTCATATCGGCCACTGGTGGAACTATGCACCGACTGATTCATACGCGCGACTACAACGTATGAAGGGATACCGTGTCTTCGAGCCAATGGGCTTCGATGCGTTCGGGCTTCCAGCGGAAAATTTCGCTATCAAGCACAACGTCCACCCTGCTGATTCGACTAAAGCGAATGTCGAATTTATTCGCGAGCAATTGCGCCGCATGGGGAATATGTACGATTGGCGGTACGAAGTAAACACATCGACCCCTGAATATTATAAATGGACGCAATGGGTATTCTTACAACTATATCGTCAGGGATTAGTCGAGTATAAAACATCGCCGGTAAATTGGTGCCCGAAGGATCAAACTGTACTTGCCAACGAACAGGTAGTCGGTGGAAACTGCGAACGGTGCGGCACTCCGGTTGAGCGCCGTAAACTTGCGCAATGGTTTTTCAAAATTACCAAGTACGCCGAAAGTTTGTTAGAGGAACTGGACAGACCGGTTGACCAAGGGGGAATGGATTGGCCCGAACGAACCAAATCTGCGCAAAAATATTGGATTGGCCGTTCCGAAGGCGCGTCGATTAAATTTCCTTTAATCGGAATCGATGAGGAACTCGAAGTCTTTACTACCCGTCCCGATACCCTCTATGGTGTGTCGTACGTGGTACTCGCGCCGGAACACAACTTAGTCGATACTATCACCACGCCAGAAAATCGTAAAGCAGTCTCGGAATATGTCGCGAAAACACTGCGTTCGACTGAAATCGACCGGATGGCAACCGACCGTGAAAAGACCGGTGTGTTTACCGGAACCTATTGCACCCACCCGCTAACTGGAGCAAAAATCCCGGTTTGGATTGCCGATTACGTACTGGAGGGCTACGGCACCGGTGTAGTAATGGCGGTGCCTGCCCACGATGAGCGCGATTTTGAATTTGCCCGCAAATTTAAGTTACCGGTAACTGTTGTCATTCAACCGAAGGGAACGAAACTCGATTCGAATTCGATGAATGAAGCTTATACCGAAGCCGGTATTATGGTACATTCGGAAGAGTTCAATGGGATGGCTTCCGAAGAAGCCGGTAAGAAAATTGTTGAAAAGTTAGCCGAGAAAAAGTTAGGTGCTACAAAAGTAACATACCGGTTACGCGACTGGTCAGTATCCCGCCAACGCTACTGGGGCGCGCCGATCCCGATGATACATTGCCCCGATTGCGGTGTTGTTCCTGTTCCCGACAATCAACTTCCCGTATTGTTACCGTCGGAAGTAAAAGAGTATCGTCCGAAAGGAAAATCGCCGTTAGAGGCAATCGATTCGTTCATTCACACTACGTGTCCCAACTGCGGCAAACCGGCAAAGCGTGACCCCGATACGATGGACACATTTGTCTGCTCGTCGTGGTATATGCTTCGTTTTCCTTGTGCGAAGGACGACAAAGAAGCATTCGATTCGAAAATTGTTAATCGCATGATGCCGGTGGATGTCTATGTCGGCGGCACCGAGCATACTTACGGACATTTGCTGTACTCGCGGTTTATTTGCCATGCGTTTCATGATGCGGGATTGATAAATTTCAAAGAACCGTTCAAAAAGATGGTACATCAAGGGGTGATAACGCACGGTGGAGCACGCATGTCGAAGTCGCGCGGCAACGTGGTGAATCCCGAACCATTCATTGAGCGGTACGGTTCCGACGTTTTCCGCATGTACCTGATGTTCATGGGTGACTATGCAATCGGCGGCGACTGGAGCGACGGTGGTATCGCCGGTATCGAGCGCGCAGTGAACCGGATATGGCGTCTGGTGTTACGCGCCGAACAATCACATAGTGGAAACACACCGATGCCGGAGAAAATTCTCCGCGCACTGCACAAATTATCTTATGCAGTCGATAGAGGTGTCGGGCAATTTAAATTCAATACAGCGATTGCGGCACTAATGACCTGCGTAAACGAATTTTATTCGTGGGACGTACAACCAAATGAAGGCAAAGCCCTTCACGATGCCGTAAAACATCTTGTGCTTGCAAGTGCGCCGCTGGCGCCGCATTTCTTCTGCGAAGCGTGGGAACGGCTTGGCAACAAAGGGAATTTATTCGATGAGAAATTCCCTGAGGCCGATCCAAAATGGCTCGTGGAAGATACCGTCGAGTATGTCCTGCAAGTAAATGGCAAAGTGCGCGGGCACGTCACTATGGCGCGTGGATTAACGCAGGAAGCAGTCCTGACGGAACTGCATGCCGATGAAGCGTATAAGAAAAACACTTACGGCTTTACCGTCGTCAAGGAAGTCGTCATTCCCGATAAATTGGTTAACGTTGTAATTCGCTAAAATGGTAACTCCTGTAAATACCCATAATCTTCCCATCGGGGTCTTCGACTCCGGTGTGGGTGGGCTTACTGTCCTTCGCGAGTTGCGGAAGTTACTTCCACGCGAATCGTTTATTTATTTTGGTGATACTGCCCGCGTTCCCTATGGATCGAAGTCACAGGACATCGTTCGTACGTTCTCAATGCAGATAGGTGCATGGTTGGCGCAACGCCCGGCCAAAGCTGTGGTTGTGGCTTGTAATACCGCCAGTGCACTCGCATTACCCGCCCTCCATGAACGTCTGTCTGTTCCGGTGTTTGGTGTAATTCAACCGGGAGCGTCGGCGGCGGTTTCCGCATCGAATGGAACAATCGGTGTTTTGGCTACCCGTGCGACGATTGCTAGCGATGCATATCAGAAAGCCATCCATCGAATCGACACGTCCCGAAAAGTAATCTCGGTTGCGGCTCCACTCCTCGTTCCATTAATCGAAGAAGGCGAAATCTCTGGAGAAATAGCTAAAGCGGTATTGGAAAAATATCTATCACCACTCCGTAGTGAAAAATGCGATACGATTTTGTTAGGTTGTACACACTACCCATTATTGAAACCGCTGTTGTCGGAATTATGGAATGAAGCGATTGCCATTGACAGCGCGCAGGCGACGGCACAAATCGTGTCGCATGAGCTCACGCACCGCAAACTTAATCGAACGGAATCGAGTGAATCGAAAACACAACTATTTCTTACCGACTCCGGTGGTAATTTCCTCTCGGTCGCGGAACTGTTCCTCGGTGAAAAACCGGTACTCTCCGGCACGGTTCGTATCGACGAACTTGAAACATCATTGGCATTATTAGCTTCATAATTTTATGTCCCAACCATCAAATATTACTTCCGTTAACCTCGAATGGTTATTCTCCCGGCACCGGTTCGGCATGACGCGGTCACTCGATACGACGGTTCATTTGTTGAAATTTTTCGGTGACCCGCAAAATTCCGCGCCCATCATTCATGTTGCCGGTACGAACGGTAAGGGGTCAACGTGCGCGATGCTCGCGGCAATAGCGAAGCAAGCCGGTTTTCGTGTAGGGCTCTATACTTCACCTCATTTAGTCGATTGGCGCGAACGCATTCGTATCGACGGCGAAATGATATCACAACAACTTGCCGAAGAATTGATTTCGGGAATTCGCACCGAAGCCGAAGCGAAACAGGCGACCTTTTTTGAAATAACGACAGCGATTGCATTCAAAGCGTTTCAACTCGAACAAACTGATTTGAATATCATCGAAGTTGGTCTCGGCGGAACATGGGACAGCACAAACGTCGTCCATCCGGTAGTAGCTCATTTGACACGCGTCGATCTCGATCATACTGAAATTCTCGGAAAAACGAGAATTATCATTGCCCGCGATAAAACCGGAATCTGGAAACGCGGAGCCGCCGCTACTTCATCGAGACAAGTACCTGCCGTCGAACGTTTCA
>CAZPUW010000230.1:0-5125 GCA_964589795.1 uncultured bacterium | reverse complement strand
TATCCCAATTATCAAGCGACGTGGAAAGATGGCGACAATGTTGAAATTCAGCCGATGGAGTATATCCGTCGCAAAATCGCCGAACACATGGTCTATTCGAAACACACATCGCCGCACGTGTACAGCAATATTGAAATCGATTTAAGCCGGATTATGAAGTGGCGCGAAGCGAACAAGGAGCGCATCAAAGAGCGGGAAGGGGTAAACCTTACACCGACCGTGTTTGTGGCATTTGCGGCGATTCAAGGATTGAAGGAATATCCGTGGGTGAATGCCTCGGTGCGCGGTACCGACGTCATCGTTAGAAAAGACTATCATATTGGAATTGCAACGGCTACGGAAAAAGATTTAGTTGTGCCGGTCGTGAAACATGCCGACCAACTTTCGTTGGTGGGTATCGCAAAACAAATTTCCGCGCTTGCCGCGAAAGCACGCAACAAAACAATTACGCCGGATGAGCTTCAGGGCGGAACGTTCACCATCACGAATGCCGGGGTGTTCGGAAATATCTGGGGCGCACCGATAATCAACCAACCGCAAGTCGCGATCCTTAGTACCGGCGCAGTCGTTAAGCGCGCGTGGGTAGTAACCGATGCGAACGGCGAAGAGTCGATTGCGATTCGGAGCATCATGCAACTCACATTGTCGTATGATCACCGGGTCGTGGATGGAATGCTTGCCGGAAAGTTCTTGAGCTATGTGAAGAAGGTGTTGGAAGCAGTACAGCCGGAAAGCTTGGTGGGGTAACAGAAAACGGGGAACAGGGAACGGGGAACAGGTAAAGATAAAAAAAGAAACTGTTTAGGGACAGGATGAATCCTATCCTACGGAAAAAAAAGATACAAGAAAAAGAAGCGGTCGAAAGACCGCTTTTTTTGTGTGAAACAGTTTGTGAAATGTACAAAATTTTTGTCGCAATAAGGGGTGTATGTATGTACAATGAGTCTAACAATGTGTCTAACGAGAGGGGACGGGAAAGAAGGGGAATAGGGAATGATGGATAGAAAAGGATAAAAGATACAAGAAGGTTGCCACGTCTTTACGAGCCCACAAGGTTGGGCTCTTCAGTCCTCGCAATGACAAATTAAAAAAGAAACTTTTTAGGGACAGGATAAATCCTATCCTACTAATAAAAGATAATACTCAAGAAAACAATAGGCGGCTTTTCAGCCGCCTATTGTTTTAATCACAAACAAGACAGAAAATTACTTCATGAACACAAGTTTCTTCGTTACCGTCGTCTTGCCGGAAGTCAGCCGATAGAAATACGTTCCCGAATTGAGCAGGTTCGCATTCCAATTGACTGAATGAAATCCAACATTGAACGTTCCGGTAACAACATTCCCGACAAATTCACCATTCGTATTGAAGACATCGATGCGAATTTCCGATTTAACCGGAACAGCGAATTGAATCGTTGTCGAACTATTGAATGGATTCGGATAATTTCCCACCAACGCAAATTCCGTCGGGATGTCCGTCGCAATGATTGACGGTGTCGCGTGAACGACCATCGGATGCAGTTCCTCGACCCCCTGTATATCGACATCGGAGATGCGATAGTAGTAGGTCATTCCATTTTGCACCCGTGTATCGGTGAACATATAGTTGTGCGCAGTAACCGTCGTACCGTGACCCGCCACCTGCGCAACGACATCACCGCGCATTGCCGCATTCGTCGAGCGATACAACACATAATGGTCGTTATTCGTTTCGGTTTCAGTACGCCACCGCAGTGTAACACGACGATTACCCGCCACCGCAGTAAACGACGTCATTTCGACCGGAAGAACCTGATTGCTGTGCAATCCCCATACCGAGAATTGCGACACACCCGAAATCGTCGCGGTATAAACGCCATCGCCATCAGGCCCGGTAACGACACATGGATACGTCATCCACGGATTGGTGCCGTGTTTCGATTTCGCTTCGGTGATTTGATTGACCGGGTCGGTAATACCCGCCGGTAAATCCGCCGCGACAAAGTATAGCAAGATGGTCGCCATGAAATTGCTACCACCGGTTTCACTGATTTCCCACACGCGATTCAACGAAGAAGCGCCCGGCAACGCAAGAGTCATTTGCGTTCTATCGACGCCCCAATTATTGATTGCATTGTCGGGAGTGTCACGCCGCACGGTGACACTGGTCGGATTGGTTCCTTCCACTGCCGGTGGGAACGCGATATTGACAGCGGGATGCGTACCGCCGGGCAACGCCGGGTCGGGCGGCAACGTTGGTACCCAACTGTTGCTGTTACCGGGACCGGAGTTGTTAGATTGTGGTTGCGTGTAATCAATTTCAAAATTTCCTTCATCGGCACCGATGTCGGGAGTAGTCACGCTTCGGGTCTGGCCGTCGATATCGGTCGTTATCCAAGTAACAACGGTCGCGGCATTATTCGCCGGTGAACCGGAATTGGTCTGGATATGCAAATCCGTCGCGGCGGTATCTTCATTCACAAATAACGGGTTGCCCGCAATGGAATGCGGATCGAGGATACGACCCGGGTCATTCGGTTCACCGACGTGGTTAAGAGGTGCCACTTGCCATTCCGCCAACGTGTATTCGATACTGACGGGGTCGCGGTCATCACACGGCCAAGTGATTCCGAGACATGGATTCGTACTGGACAGGTAATAGAGATTGTAATCATACCGCACGATACCCATTCCCAACAAATACGCCCAATCCTGCATGGCGGTATGGTTATTCCCGCCGGCGGGGTTAGGAGTGATGTTGGCGATAATATTGTTGTGGATGTCATTGGTTCCCGGCATCAGATACATCACCGTGGAAGCGCAATGAGTGCGGTAACTCGCCAGATTAAGCAAGATGGTGTTGTGGTCGATAATGTGGTATTTCGTTATCATAAGGAAATCGTCGTAATCGGTTGAACTGATGCCGATTACAGCGAGCGTATTTGCACTACCGGTACCGTTGTTCCGGCTCTGGAGGTTCCACATAAAATTATCATAGATGTGGTACACCGTTAAGTAACCGCCCAACTCTTCAAACGAGATTCCTTTCGTTACACCGATGGTAGTGTTGGATGAGCGGGAAGAAATATTATAAATGCGGTTCCGGTAAAAATCGCACACACCCATATTCGACTGAGAACCCATCCCGATATCGCCGAACCGCACGCCAAAGGCGGGTTGCGCGGTAAGATTGGTAACATTGCATACGTCGATGTCGTGGACGATAAGATTGTTTTGACCATGGATGTACAAACCGGTTGCACGGATATCATCCGCACCGCCCGACCCGATTACGAAACGGTTCGCATCAGCAACGTCGGTCGAAGTACTACCGACTTCGTTGTAATTCGACATTGTTATATAATCGCCATCGAGTCGCACACCGATTTGGCAATTACTGATTTTCAGGTTGAGTAATTTATTGTAATTGTCTCCTTCCGGCGCATTAAAAGTCGAGAGGAGTGCAATACCGACGCAATTCGCGGTCGTGCGTTGCAACGTTATGTGCAGGTTCTGGATAGTGTTGTGGCTTGCGCCGTAGTTGTCGGTGTGAGAGTTGAGCAGGTAACCATACTTATTCAGATTGGTACCGGTTCCGATATCCTGTACATCGATTCCATCGAACGTAATCCAGTCGGCACCGTGGAGAGTCACCAGCGCACAGTTCGTCGCAGTGGTTCCGGCGGCGGCGATTGTCACCGTTCCGCTCTCTTTCACGAATATGATGGGATTGCCGGATGACGCACCAGTCACCGGATTGATGGTTATGCGCTCATTGTATGTGCCGGAACGGACACTGAACGTAACGCCACCCGTACCGACACCATTCGTTTGTAAATCGGCGACGGCGGCGGTGAAAGTTGCATAATCGGGCGTAGTGCCACCGATGGTTTTCGTACCGGTAAGCGGCGTCGCGATTGCGAGTAATGGGAGACATAACATGAAAACGAGGATGGAAAAAATACAATAACGAACATTCATACAAGCTCCTTGGTATAGTTGCAGGGATAAACGTCTTTGAAGAATCAGTGGTGAAAAGACGCTTGCAGTTCCGTCAAAAAAGTAAGAAGCGACCTAATCGGTTGCAAAGCATAAAAATGGTAAGATGAAAAAATTTGTGACAAATAAACGCTTTGCAGGGCTTATTCGGTTTGAATTTGCGGTTTTTTCTTGTGCGAAAATCGGGCTAACAAACGGCATTTACGAATGATTCAAAATTGAATCGAGTGAATGCTTGAAATTCGTTCGCATTAAGGGAGAGAGTGGATGGTGGATGGTGGATAGAAAAGGATAAAAGATACAAGAAGGTTGCCACGTCATTACTCTTCGGAAACCTTCGGTGTTCCTACGTTTCATTCCTCGCAATGACAAATAAAAGGGGGGTGTCTCTTTTATCTTTTCCCGTTACCTGTTCCCCGTTCCCCGCGTTTACGTCCACACACCCGCATTTATAAAAATGACGCCATTCGCAAACACGACCATCCGGTAGTAGCGGTAATCACGGTGAGTGAATTTGATCGTGTACGACGTGAGACCATAGGATGAATCAATTTGAATCGCGCGCTTAACAGCGAACCAATCTATCCGCTCATTGAATTTCTGCTCACCCGTCGAATCGGCAGTGGCGAAGGTACTCAACCACAACGGCTCCTGAATGAAGAGATGGTGTAGTTGGCAAAATTCGACGAAGTCGGAAGGCGACGCAATCCACGTATTGTAGGTGAACCGCGCAATCGCACTACCGGGGCCGGTCTTGAATGAACCCGCCGTCAGGAATCCGAATTCCGGACGGAGTGAATCGCGCGGCACTTCGACAAACGATGCGGGCGGGATGCGGAGGAGGTCGTGCGGTGTAATGGTTTTGTAGTAATACTCGGCGCCGCGTTTACGGAGATTGGAGCGAATGCCTTTTTGGATGAGTGAAGTGATAAGGACACCGGCGACGATGAGCTCGAGCGTAAGGATGATGGCAGGGATGGGGCGCATGGGTGTGCGATTATTTTCCGCATGAAGCATTAACAAAAACAATGCCATTTGAAAAAACGACAAGATGGTAATAACGACATTGTATGTGATGAAAATTGAGTGAGTATGTCGTGTATCCTGCCACTTTCTTTACAACTGTGGCGTCTCGCACTTTGTTC
>CAZPUW010000229.1:0-5179 GCA_964589795.1 uncultured bacterium | reverse complement strand
ACTTCCTTGGTTGGTCGAAGAAGAAACACCGGAAGAAAAACTTCTGCGGTTGCGCGGTCTTAAACCAGCATCCGAGTAATTAAAATTTACTATTAAAAACGCCACGGTATCGTGGCGTTTTTTTTGTTTAGATGTGCATCTTCACGCAATTGAAACGATTCGACTTTAACCAAAAACGCGAATTTTATAATTCAACAAATCTTCAGTATTTTAGTGTACATCATCAGTTCTGCTTTTGTCGCTATCCAATATGCACAGAAACACCTTACATACCGGACTTAAAGGACGCACAAATGAATGAAAGTTTTTCACGTCAAATCGCTCGATTTGCGTGCAATCTCCGATACGAAGATTTACCGGAAAAAGTCGTACAGGAAACGAAACGGTTTTTATTTGATTCCTTCGGTTGTGCTTTTGGCGGCTACCACACAAAAGACGTTAAGATTTTACATAACCTCTACACCGGGATAGGTGGTTCGTCCGAAGCGACGGTCATCGGTTATGGAAATAAACTTCCCGCAGTCAATGTCACTCTTATTAACTCATTGATGATTCGTGCGCTCGACTTCAATGATATCTATTGGCGCGAAGATCCGTCCCACCCATCCGATTTAATACCCGCCGCATTATCAACCGGTGAACTGTCCAATGCTTCGATGAAAGAAGTTATTCTCGCAATCGTTCTCGCTTATGAATTCGAACAACGTTTGTGTGAATTTGCCGTACTCGGTGTGCGGGAACGCAAATGGCATCATGCCACTCTGACGCAATTCGTTTCACCAATTGTTGCGGGAAAATTGTTGGGACTGAACGAAGACCAGATGGTGAATGCAATCGGAATATCCGGCTGTCATAATCATACCATCGGTTGTCCGACTGCAGGTGTCCTCACCATGATGAAAAATACCGTCGACCCGATGGCTGTTCAATCTGGTGTATTTGCAGCCCTACTGGCCAAAAACGGTTATTCAGGAACTGAGAAAGTATTTGAAGGAAAAGAAGGGTTCATGGATTGTTTCGGTGCGGGATGGGACGAATCGAAATTGGTGGGCAACCTTGGATCTTCTTATAAAATACTTGAGTGCGGTATGAAAGGATTTCCTACAGAAGCGCTTACCCATACCCATATTACTGCAACACTAAAAGCGGTTCTCGAAAACGATATTCACCCGGATGAGATTGAGGAAGTAGTCGTGACCACCATCGCTCGCGCTTGTGATATTCTGTTTGATTCGCACAAATACGAACCGAAGTCGCGTGAAACCGCCGACCATTCGCTCCCGTATTGTGTAGCACGCGCAATATTAGACAGAAAAATAACTACTCAATCCTTTACTCCCGAAAAAATAAACGACCCGAAACTTTCGGAAGTAATTCATAAAATAAAAGGCGAGGCAAGCGTCGAATTTGAACAAATGTTCCCCGCCAAACAACCATCTCGCGTCACTATTCGTCTAAAGAATGGTAAAACGTATTCCGTGTATCTTGAGTATCCCAAAGGCGACCCTCGCGAACCGATGACTATTCTCGACATAGAAAATAAATTCAATGCGCTTTCTGATGCGCTGCTTACGTCCGACCGGCAGGCGCAATTAAAAGACTCGATTTTTTCCGCTGAAAAATTCGACGCGCGTTCATTCATGAATTTATTCAAAGTGTAAGCGGATACTGCGTACATAGCTATCTTTGATTTTCTTTAACAACTTTACTTGATTTGCTAAAATGGATATCCACAATCTTGACCCGATTTTTCACCCGAAACGTATTGCTCTTATCGGTGTGAGTTCCAATCCGAATAGTGTCGGTGGAAAAGTGCTCTCCAACCTTGTTGGTGGAGGTTTCTCCGGGGTAGTATACCCTGTAAACTCTGATTTCGAAGCGGTAATGGGTATCCAATGTTATCCCAATCTTGCTTCTGTACCTCGCCTTCCCGATTTGGCGGTTATCTGTACACCTGCCGAAAAAGTGCCAAATCTTGTCCTTGAATGTGCCGAAACCGGTATTCGTGGTGTTGTGATTCTCTCTGCCGGTTTTAAAGAAGCCGGTGCCGAAGGAATAAAGCTCGAGCAACACATTGCCGATATTCATGCCAAGTACCCGAATATGCGCATCGTCGGACCCAATTGCCTTGGCGTGATTGTTCCCCGCGATAAATTGAATTTGAGCTTTGCCGGTGCCATTCCGCGGACCGGTAACGTAGCGTTTATCTCACAATCCGGTGCTTTGTGTACTTCCGTCCTCGATTGGGCACTCGAAGGGAAAGTGGGATTCTCTTATTTCGTTTCGATTGGAAATTCACTCGATGTCGAATTTGGTGATTTAATCGACTACTTCGGTGAAGATGAGAACACTCAATCCATTGTGTTATATATAGAATCGATTCAAGAAGCCCGAAAATTTATGACAGCCGCCCGTGCATTCGCTCGTAGTAAACCAATTATAGTTTACAAGGCTGGCAGATTTCCTGAATCGGCTCAAGTTGCCGCCTCTCATACTGGTGCGATGGCGGCTGAAGACGATATTTACGATGCCGCATTCCAGCGCGTCGGCCTTGCTCGCGTTTATGATATCGGTGACATCTTCGATGTCGTCGCGTTAATCGGCAGGAACAAATTTCCCGAAGGTCCTAACCTCGCAATTGTTACCAACGCCGGCGGCCCGGGGGTAATGGCTACCGATGCCCTGATAGCTGCTAACGGGGTACTAGCTAAATTATCCGATGCCACAATGGAACAACTCAACAATGAGTTACCGCCAATATGGTCACATCGGAATCCGGTAGACGTATTGGGGGACGCCCGCACCAAACGTATCGAAAAAGCGGTTCAGATCGTATTGAACGATAAAAATGTAAATGCCGTCCTCGTTATTCTTACTCCTCAGGCGATGACTAATCCGACAGGAACAGCGAAGGCGATTGCAAAATTAGCCGATACCTCTTCCAAACCGGTTCTGGCTGCTTGGTTGGGCGGTGAATCGATGCGTGAGGGGATTCGCATCCTTATTGATAATGGTGTAGCCGCATACCAAACTCCTGAACAAGCTATTCGTTCATTTATGACATTGGTTCAATACAATCGGAATCTCCAAACACTTTACGAAACACCTAAAGATATCGCTGTCGAATTCGAATGGGATCGTGCACAAAAACATGACGAATTTCTGAGAAAAAATGGCATTGTCGATGGAATTATATCCGAAGACGTCTCAAAACAGTTACTTGAAACCTATGGTATTCCTACCGCCCGCCCGATTCCTGCTTCCACAGCTAAGGAAGCGGTAACAGTGGCTGGCCGTGTCGGTTATCCCGTCGTCTTGAAAATACTATCACCCGATATTACCCATAAAAGCGACGTAGGTGGCGTGGTACTGAATGTCGAAAATCAGGAAATGGTGATTTCCTCTTTCGAACGGATGCTTGAAAATGTTCGGGTCAAACAACCATCCGCAAAAATTGACGGTATCTCCGTTCAACCCATGATTCAGTTCAAAGATTCACTCGAGTTGATTGCTGGTATCAAGCAAGACCCGGTTTTTGGTACTATCCTGATGGTAGGGATGGGTGGCGTGACCGCCGAATTGTTCGCTGATCGCTCGCTGGCTTTTCCCCCTTTAAATGAGCGCCTTGCCCGTGGCATGCTCGAATCCCTCAAAATTTTTCCGCTGTTAATCGGTTACCGTGGCCGTGCTCCCATCGATATCGATAAACTCATCGACGTATTAATTCGACTCTCTTATCTTGCTGCTGATTACCCGGAAATAGCCGAGTTGGATATCAATCCGCTATTGGTAGCACCAAACGAGATCATTGCGTTGGATGCTCGAATAGTGGTTTCAAGCTCGCATATTAATAAATCCACTGTACCATATTCTCATCTCGCATTGCGACCATACCCTGAAAAATTCGTTTCGAAAATAGTCCTTCGTGATGGAACCGGGGTATTCCTGCGTCCCATAAAACCGGAAGATGAACCGAAATGGCGGAAGCTCCTTGCCGGTTGCTCGAAAGAAACGATTTACTCACGTTTCCGTTACTTCTTCCATTGGGATTCCCATGATGTAGCAAGCAGGTACTGTTACATCGACTACGACCGGGAGCTCGCAATTGTCGCTGAAATCGAAGAAAATGGCGAGCGTATGTTAATTGGTATCGGTCGTACGATTTCCGATCCCAATCACGATACCGCCGAGTATGCGATTTTGATTACCGATCTATGGCAAAATCGCGAAATCGGCGGTGCGCTTACCGATTATTGTATCGAAGTAGCGAAGTTGCAATGGAATGTCAAGCGGATTTATGCCCAAACCACGACGGATAACCGTGCTATGATTGCTGTTTTCGAAAAAAGGGGGTTTGCCATTTCAGTTGACGAATCAGGTGGGTGTGTCGATTGTACAAAGGAATTGAATATCAATAAATTAGTTTAATGAAAAGATCGACTCTTTCAAACGATAAATTTGATTTATATTGGTTACGTCTTGATTTTGTATGATGATAAGCTTAGACTACGTATTGGATGGAGATTACTGTCGCATGAGCACGAACCCACGGAAGTCCCTGCGTCGACAACGTTGTTTCACCGTAACAACTGTTCTTGTCTTTCTTTTAGTTGTATATCACCTTGCTATCCCAAGTGATTGGTCGTTGATAACCAACTCATTTACCGGCATTCCCGATACCAATTCTATCCGCCTCGAAACTACTCGATATGAAACCGGACATCTCCGTTTGAATTTTCATTCGCCGAATATTTCGTTCGACTCGATTCATCTCGAAAATAAAAATTGGATGTACATCGACCTCAACGGTGAAACAAAACTATGGGAGACTGGAAAACCCTCACTCCCTGCTGTTGTTCGCGCTGTTCGGCTCCCTAATAAAGGCAATGTTACCGTCCGTGTTCTATCGAAGCAATATCACGATACTGTCATAAAGCCGGTACTACCCCAATGGTCGCTTTCATCGGATTCGTCACTCAAGCCGCCGTTCTACGTTGATAATAATACCTACTCAACCGACGCGTGGTATCCCGAACAATGCTACAAACTTGGTGATCCCGCAATTATGCGGGATGCCAGAATCGCTCCATTCGCTTTCTATCCCGTACAATACAATCCTGTTACGAATACATTGCGAATTTATGATGCGATTACATTCGAACTTGTACCAAATAATGAA
>CAZPUW010000228.1:0-5181 GCA_964589795.1 uncultured bacterium | reverse complement strand
GCAAATCTTTTTCCTATTATCGCGATGGCAACAACAGCAGGAACTACACCAAATAGACTTATTTCAAGGACGACTGATTTCCGACTACCTGTTCGCAAAAGACCAGATTTTTGCGACGATGAATTTGCAGGAACGGGAGTTGGAACTGTACGAAAAGCTTTTAGTCGCAGTGGAAAAAACGGTAGTTAAACCGGATTTGGTAATTTACTTGCAATCTTCGGTTGAGCGACTTTTATACAATATCCGACTGCGGGCTCGTAGTTATGAAAAAGAGATAACCGAAGAATACATCGTTGGTTTAGCGGAAGCATACAACCAATTCTTTTTTCATTATAAAGAGAGTCCACTCATCGTTGTGAATGCTTCCAAAATGGATTTCGTGAATGACGTTGCCGAACAAGAAAAGCTTATCAAGTTCATTCAAGAAGAACATACCGGCACTTCGTTTTACCATGTCGAAGAAACGGCGTAACCTTTGCCAATTAGCGTAACATATAATAACGGCAAATTACCTCGAGGATTTTTAGGAAGAGTTTTCGCGGGAATCGTCATCGGTTTAATGAGCTTAATGGTTCGTTTGGTTATGAAACGGGTATTTAACGTATCCATCAAGAAAACACGCAACTCGATAAAAGAGAACAGTTTTCAACCACATAAATCAACTGAAACCCAACCAAGACCAGAAACTTCACAACCGGTTGAAGATGCCGAATGGCGTCCGGTTTGATTTCTCAACTTTGGGTTGAAACTTAACCCGCCTATTACAGGTTTAACAATGATGAGCATAGAAGCGATTTCGACCCCCAACGCTCCGGCAGCAGTCGGGCCATATTCACAAGCTGTTCGTTGCGGTGACATGTTGTATTGCAGCGGCCAAGTTCCACTCGATCCGCAAACAGGACAAATGGTTCCGGGCGACACAGGCGAACAAGCAGTAAGAGTCATGGAAAACCTTCGGGCGGTGTTGGCGGCGGCAGGAGTAACGTTTTCGTCGGTTGTGATGACGACGATTTTTCTCACTGATATGGGCGATTTCTCGGTGGTGAATAAAGTGTATGAACGCTTTTTTGATAGCGGGGTTTATCCCGCCCGTGCAACGGTAGAAGTCTCCAAACTCCCACGCGACGCTCGCGTTGAAATCGCGATGATAGCAAAATTGCCGTCGTGATGAAGCTCTTACTGCTCATTTGCTTTTCTCTAACTCTTGCATTGCCGTTATTCGCGGCAATGCCAATTGATACTACACTAAAAATTCAAGCTCCATTTTCATCACCTTCATGGGTTGGTGTAAGAAGTATGCTGATTCCGGGGTGGGGCCAGTTATACAACGGTAAACCGATAAAAGCATTGGTAGTGGCGGGTGGACAGATTGCGATGGGTTACGGAATTTACCGCCAGAATCAAAAATACCTCGACAACACTCACAGCAGTGACCAGATGTTTCATATCTTTCAAACGACGCACAACCTTGATGATTCACTGGCGAGCGACGATTATCAGCGTATAGCTTACTTTTATAAAAATGACCGCAACAAGCTTATCTGGTGGAGTGTTGGGGCGATGTTCATTTCGGTATATGATGCATTCGTCGATGCCCACTTACGAAACTTTGACGTTGGTACAACAGTTGGCAGCGACGGCGAACCAAGAATTGCGATTACGTTAAGGTGGTAAAGTAGATGGTTGACCAAAGCGGTGCGATACATTTGCATACAACTTATTCCGATGGCACGGGGACTTGGAACGAAGTGATGCAATATGTACAGGAATCGAAATTGGATTACCTCATTACCACCGACCATAATACTCTTGAACCGCTACACAGGGGGTTGGATGGATTCAAAGGGGATTGCCTCGTCGTTGCGCAAACCGAATTGAATGACGCAGAGGACAAAAACCATTATATCGCACTTGATGTAACAAAGATTCCCGACAAAATCATACCGGTAGAAGAATATGTTAAATTTGTTAAGGATCAAGGTGGGATTGGGATAATTGCCCATCCCCACGAACACCGACACGAATTGGACTACCCGGCGTATCCGTGGGAACGGTGGGATTTGCCTTACGATGGAATAGAATTGTGGAACCAACTTTCGGCATGGAAAGAGACCCTCACCCGTTGGAACAAAGTTTGGCGTTACATTAAACCGAATATGACGCTTCGTTTACCGGCACAGGAGACGATTGATAAGTGGGACGAAGCAAATCTGGAACGGGATGTAATCGGCATTTTCGGTATTGATGCCCATGCTTTGAAACATAAAGCCGCTGGATTGTTCACGTTTACGGTATTCCCCTATAAAGTACACTTTAAATCTTTACGTACGGTGGTACTGGTTCCGGGGCCTTTGAAAAACTACCCGGTTGATGAAGCAAAGAAAATCTTGTTCGATGCCTACCGTAAAGGACGATTGCATTGCGTGAACCACCGGCTTGGTAATGGTATCGGTTTCCGGTTTTGGAGCGAACACTCAAATCAAGATGTACTATGGCCGGGTTCGACTATTAAATTTGAGACCGGTTGGACCTTGCTGACCAAATCTCCTGACCCATGCCAATTGCGGTTGATTCGAAATGGTGTTCTTTATAAAGAGACATTCGGACATGAACTTTCGATTTCGATCGATGAACCGGGGGTTTACCGGATTGAAGCACACAAGAAAGAGCGCGGGTGGTTGTATACGAATCCGATTAGGTTTAGGAAGTAAGAATAGTTGTACAACTATGAGATTGCTTTGGAATGGTAAACCATTCCTCGCAATGACACGCTAAACTCACAGTCTAAATGTTAAGAATCCTCACAAATCTTGGAAGAACAGTAACCGCGACCGCAACGTTTCCATTCGGCTGGAAAGAACATAGCGGTGGTGAAATTGCGATTCGCGACGGTCAGATTGTGGCAGTACCGTGGGGTGAGAAGGTCGTGCCGCTGGCGGGCGAAGAGGCAGTTGTACATGACTGCGGCGGCAAGGGCCTATTATTGCCTGGATTTGTCGATTCACACACACATCTTGTTTATGGCGGCAACCGGGCGCACGAGTTTGCAAGGCGGTGTTCCGGTGAAACCTATCGCGAAATCTCCGCAACGGGCGGGGGAATTCGATATACCGTCCGACAAACGCGAAGCGCATCGGTGGCAGAACTAACCGAAGGAGTGAAGGAGCGACTGGACCGGGCGTTACGCGCGGGAACGACGACCATAGAAATCAAGGCAAGTTACGGTCTGGAAAAGAATGCTGATTTGAAGCAACTGACAGCGATACACAAAGCGGCAAGCGAATTTCCGGGTACGGTGGTGGCGACTTGCTTGTCGGCTCATGAAATACCGGATGAATATTTGTCCGACCGCAGTAAGTACATCGAGTTACTATGCCAAGAAATTTTGCCGGCAGTAAAAGAACAAGGGATTGCAACCCGAGCCGATATCTATTGCGAAGAGAAAGTATTTTCGGTAGCGGAAGCAAGACTAATCTTAACAAGAGCAAAGGACCTCGGTTTTGAACTTACGATGCACGCCGACCAATGGACGAATTTAGGCGGGGCGGAGTTGGCTGCGGAACTGGGTGTTCGAAGTGCCGACCATCTCGAAATGACTGGTGACAAGGAATTGAAGGCATTAGCCAAAGCCGGTGTGGTAGCGGGGTTGTTACCGGGATCTGTTTGGTTCGCTAATAGCCACACCTATCCCGACTACGCGAAGTTTAAAGAATTCGGGATTCCGGTAGCAGTGGCGTCTGACCATAATCCGGGAAGCTCGATGGTACTGGAAATGCCGCTGGTACTGACACTGGCGGGGCTTGGCTGTAAGTTAACAGGTAAGGATGCGATTGCGGCAAGCACGCTTGGCGGTGCGATGGCACTCGGTCGGGTAAATGAGAGCGGTAGCATTGAGATAGGAAAGCGAGCAGACTTGACGCTCTGGGATGTGGAACATGAAGACGAGATTGCTTATCGAGCAGGTGGGGTTTCACCCAAGCGCATAATCGTCGGCGGCAAAATACTTTCTTAGAAACATAAGTAGCAGACTACACGTTATATATATGAAATGGTATGATTTCTGTCACGAATTGTGTATTAAGCTATTTAAATTAAATACGTTATAAAATTAGACTTGACAAATGCGAGCAGATGTCGTACTCTCTACTTACACCTTGTTGAACCACCCTCGTTTAGTTCTTGCAGTGTAAAACAACTTGAGAAAGTTAAAACGGAGTTTTTTTGATTTTATCTACCTTGAAACGTTTGCGTGAAACGCTTCACATCCCGCGAAAATTCCGCATCCTCGTGATGCCGGAAGGTTCGTCGTCAATGAAGCAGTTCTCGTTTCGTCTCAAACACCTGACGTTTGGCGCGTTAGGTGGTTCTGTCTTTATTATGATGGTAGTGTATTTAACTGCATATTTTCTTGGAACTTACGTTGCGGAAAGAAAAATTTCCGGCGTGATGCAAGAGCAGTATGCACTCAAGAATCAAGTTTCGTCGTTGGGTGATAAACTTACCTCATTGAAAGATAAACTGGCTGATTTATCTCATTCGGATAACCTCTTGCGGCAAGGACTCGGTTTACCCAACTTGAGTAATGATACTCGAGAAGCAGGTGTAGGCGGTGTTGCTCCGGTTGACCATAAAGGAACAGACGCGGATTCGCTTGCCGATGAAGTCGCCGAGCTTGAACGAGAAATTTCGCTCCAAAAACAAAGCTTTTCTGAAATTCAAACCGGTTTAAAACATCAGAATGACGTTGTGGCACATACTCCTTCGATTAGGCCGATTCATGATGGTTTCATAGGCAGTGGTTTTGGACGACGCCACGACCCATTCACCGGGCAGTTGAAAGAACACGAAGGTTTGGATTTCAATGCTCCAATGGGCACTCCGATATTCGCGACTGCACCGGGTATTGTCCGAATCGCAAAATTCCTAACGCAATATGGAAACGTTATCGTAATCGACCACTTGTACGGGTATCAAACTGTGTATGGACACTGTTCCGGGTTCGCAGTCAGGGTGGGTGAAACGGTGAAACGCGGCGATATTATTGGTTATGTTGGGATGACAGGACGAGCAACCGGCCCTCACGTACATTACGAAGTTCGGATGCACACGAGACCAGTCGATCCGATGGACTTTCTTTTCGATACTTACGCGGAACAAAAACACTAAGGTTATCCTAACTGA
>CAZPUW010000227.1:0-5184 GCA_964589795.1 uncultured bacterium | reverse complement strand
AGTGCAAGCGCCTGTATATAGAGATTGTACGGCACATGCAAATCGACTTGCGACGGGCGTTGCGGGCCGGGACTTTCGTTGATAAGATTTGTGAGTACGGTACCAAGCGCGTCATTTGCCTGCAAAACTTTTAATTCGGCACCGGTAGTATCGACGGTGTTTGGATTTACCGCTGTAGTGTCTTTGTTGTTGTTGCAACCGATAAAGAAAACGAGGAAACACATTGTGAGCATAGCGAGAGCGATACGAAGAAGTTTCATAGATTACCTCCCTAAAGAAACTCATTAAAAAATGATATATGACATCAATTACAATTGAATTTACAGCAATAATCGCTTATTTGAAACAAAATTTTGTCAATTAAGGAGTAAGGTGTGATATAGACAGTATAAAAAAGGCGGCAAACTGCCGCCTTTCTGTAGATGATAAAAATGGATTCTATGCTAAAGCACTCGCAATGATGCAGGTTTTCACGATTTCCATTGCTGTCGCACCGCGTGATAAGTCGAATGCGGGCTTGGTCAATCCTTGCGATACGGGACCTACCGCTTCCGCGCCAGCAAGTTTGTTTACCAATTTGTATCCGATGTTCCCCGAGTTTAGGTCGGGGAATACCAACACATTGGCTTTTCCGGCGACGGGGCTTCCGGGGGCTTTACTGGCTCCGACTTTCGGCACAATTGCGGCATCAAGTTGTAATTCGCCGTCGAGCATAAGTTCCGGCGCCATCGCTTTGGCAAGTTCGACCGCTTTGCGTACTGCATCAATGGCGGGACCTTCGGCGCTCCCTTTGGTCGAATAGGCAAGAAAGGCGACCATCGGAGTTTCGCCAGTCAATTTCTTGTGGGTGTCGGCGGCGGCAACGCCAATCGAAGCAAGTTCTTCCGGGCTTGGAGTCGGGACATACGCCGGGTCGCTGAAGGTGAAAAGGCGGCCATCGGGCATCACCATTAAGAAACTGCTGGACAATACTTTCATACCGGGAGCAAGGCCGATGAGTTGCAGAGCGGCACGAACAGTGTCGGCGGTGGGGTGGGCGCAACCGGCAACGCTGCCGTGGGCTTTCCCTTTACGCACCAACATCGAGCCATAGAAAATGCAGTGGAGGAGTTGATTCTCAATTTCTTCACGGGTAGGATCGGCGACGTTTTTTCCCCGCTTGCGGGAACGCTCGGCGGCTTCGACTCGAAGGTGAAGATATTCGTCGATGTATGCGTCACGATTGGGGTCGGTAAGAAAATCAGCAAATTGAGCACCGGTCAAATCGAAATTCAATTCTTTCGCTTTTGCTCGAATTGCTGCACCATCACCAACGAGCAGGGGTACACAAAATTTTTCTTTGAGTAATATCGAAGCGGCTTCGATTACTCGGGGGTCGGTACCTTCCGGTAACGCGATTATTGCTTGTTTTTTTATTGATTCAGCATTTAAGCGGACAAAGGGATCCATACAAACCTTTCGATAGTGGGGATAGCGGGGATTAACGGGTAATTGGGGCGTAAAGCACCGAATGTGATAAAGTACGCAAACCGTTCGGTTTATGCAATTTCCTTTTGTTTGGCACGCTGTGCCGCCATTGTGTCGAGAAAATTCTCCAACCAAATAGCAACCCCTTCTTCGCGGGCGGAGCCACAGGTTTGGGTCGCAATCGCTAAAACTTCTTCGGCGGAGTCTTCGACCGCGATAGAAACTTTCGCATTCTCCATCATCGAGACATCGTTAATTGCGTCGCCGAATGCGATACCGGCACTCCATTTCCAACCGAACCTGCCGAGGATGGCGTCGATACCGATTTTCTTGGTGATACCGCGGGGCATCACTTCGATGAAATCGAGTTCAGTTTCTTTATAGAGTGTCGGACGAATAATTTCCTGATCGGCTACGTGGGCATACAATTTTTTTTCGGTGCGGGTAATATTTTCCGGCGAGCCGATGGCGAGAAATTTATTGACACCGGAACGCAGGGTATAGTCGAGCATCCCGATGGATGCGGGTTGGTGTGGCCAGCGTTTGATATGGGTGAGGGAAAAATCATTCTCTTCGTCGTAATGGAATGCGTCGTTGCATTCCATCAGAATCGCACCGGGTTCACCGAGCCGCATTGTATCGAGTATGCGTTGCGCAGTGCTGGCATCCATGCGGTGGTCGCAGAGACGCTCGCCGTCGGGGGCTTCGGCATAGCCACCGTTGTATGCGACGAAGGCGATTTCGCGTCCGACTTGTTCGATGAGATAACGAATGGAGCGGGGAGGACGACCCGAAGCGAAAATCAATTTGTAACCGGAATCGACGGCGCGGCGTAATACTTCGTTCGTGCGTTCGCGGAGAACACGGTCGGGGCCGATAATCGTACGGTCAAGGTCGAAGGCAAGCCATCTGATATCTAACACAAATAATCCTTTGAAAGAGAGGCATGGGTAAACGATACGCTAAATATAAGGAATAAAAGCGGATGTGGGAACTGGGGGTCGAAAGTGTGATTATTTATAGTTTCCAATCGCCTTTATCATTGCAGTACGATCAGCTATTTGTCTCCGAAGCATGATTGATCTTTTTTGGAAAAGATTCTTTGTTGTATCAGTTTGAGTAAAATGAAGGATACGTTGATCTAATTCATATAATTCAATTGACTGCGTTTTCATGAGTTTTACATAATTGTGGTGTTGCTCGTCTGTCATTGGCGGCAACCAATCAGCTTTGAGGATCGATTCAATTCGATCGAGATGAGGATGGGAAATCAATAAATGATTATGTTGGATTAGCTTGACTTGTTTTGCTGTGAATTTATCGGAAAGGTTATAGGGATTGATCGAGTCGGTATTCAAAATCATTTGCCAATACGCCATCGTTGCCAAACTGGTAGTCGTCGTAAATGGTAGAACTTTTTCTTTTAACATTTTTATTCGACGAGCTGCACTTTCTCGTTTCATGCTCATCTGATCCAATTGAAGTGAAGTATAAATCAGTGAATCCCGTATTCTACGTTCCATTTCTTCACGTTCCCGGAACATAGCTATTGTATCTTCGCGGCAATACAGAAACATCGATATGTGCTCAGGTAATTTTACTTTCATGGTTGAATCTTGTACGTCATTTGCATTTACTATTGCAGAGACTTCATAGATACCGGGTTTATCAATCTTGAGTAACAAATCCATCCGTTTTCCACTATCAGCAGCAATATGTCCGTTCCAACGCAAAACGCCATCCAATAGTTGTATCCCATCGGAAACAGATATCTCCATAGAAGCCGACGAAGAAGGTTTTCCAATATAGCCGAAAACCCAAACTTGAAATGGTTTAGCAAATTGGGGGTGAATCCCGATGATCATAGATGTCGGAGAACCTCCAATTTCATTACCATTTGAGCTATGACAGAATACCATAAAAAGTGTTATAAAGACAATCAGTTTACCGGATATCTGCGTGAACATGGTTTCTCCATTGTGACTTAGTTGTTCGGGTAGATTCTCGCATTCCAGAAAGCAAGAGATAAAAGGAGGGTTTGTTACCCTCCTTTTCTTAAGAACGCGGCAAGATTGCCGCGTTTACGCAACGTTATTTCACCAGCATCGCCTTTTGCGTCAGCGTAGTTTTTCCACTTTCCATGCGAATGAAATACAGACCTGTAGCACATGAAGCGGCATTCCACTTAATGGAATAGTTTCCCGGATGTTGAATCCCATCAAATAAATTTGTGACTAACCGACCGGTGATGTCATACACTGCCAATCTTACGTGACCGGATGATGGAATCGAATAGGTTATCGTTGTCGTTGGATTGAACGGGTTCGGATATGGTGTATTCAACGCATACGAATGTGGTAAAGTTGTCGCTGCCGGTTCCGTTACTGACGAAGTACCACGGAACAAATCAAGAACACGTTGGAAAAATGCCGAACGATGGACATAGTTCCCGTTTTGATTTATCGACTCGACCGGGAATCCGCAATACACAAAGTTGATGCGCCCATTGGCCTGCACATACACGACGCCGGAACTTCCGGTGATATTGTAGTTCCACGCTGTAATCGCTTCGGTCGCGGGATTCAGGATATTGGCGGACTGTGTATTGGTCGCACCTCCACCATTCGCCCCATTCAAATACAGGTTCATCCCATTACCAAGTGCATCACCGCTCACACCAAGTAACCGGCGGTCGGATACTGCACCGGTGTATGTTGAGTGCAACCACTGCTGGTGGAATGCGGATGTTCCCAAATCGCCACCGGCACCCTGACTGGAAAAGAGCAGATGCTTACCATGCTGTTGTAACCAGATAATTTTTTCTTGTTCGCTGGTGTTGAGGACATTTGTCATCCGGTTTCCGGTGAACCAAAAAATATTGCTGTACTGTCCAAGCACTGTTGTGTCGGGGACACCTTGTGCCGGAACCGACCAGTATTCCCATGCTTCGTAAATCGAATCAAGTGCAGATTCGTAATAGGGTGTGAATTGTTCGTTTAAATCATCGTTGACAATGAGAAGTGACACAAAGCCAACGGTAAAGCTTTGCTCGGTGATAACCCATTTATATGGCAAGTTATGGATGTTCTGTCCCCCTGCCGCAATTTGCAGTGAAGTATTATGAACGTGAGCGTTCAGAGGTACAAAAAATGAAAGGCGGTTAGAACCGGCGTTGGCATTCGCCGAATGGTTACCGACATAAACCGAATCGACAATCGGAATCAAACTTGTATCGTTAACGATAAGCTTGTAATAGACGTTATGACCACCGAGATGGCCTGTATTATTATGGACGTTAAAGTCGATGCAGACAGTATCACCCGGTTCCACCCGGCTATTGTGGGTGCCATTCAATGTATCGCGCAATGCAAAGAAAGTAATGCTGTCTCCGGGGAATTGCGTACGGACGGCTTTACCAAGATCGATGCGGCCCCAACCGAGTTTATTCGAACCAATATCGGTATTTAAGTAATCGATGTTTTTCGCAGTATGAAACAGCGTATCGCGTACCGAAACATTGGAGGCACCGGGCATCACACTCCACAACAACGCCATACATCCGGCGGCGGTCGGGCTCGCCATCGACGTACCGCTACCGGAACCGTAACTGTGATGAGTACCGTCGAAAATAGTAGAGAGAATGTTATCACCGGGTGCGGTAATTTTCACCCAATTTCCGTAATTGGAAAAATCGGCTCTCACATCACCGATGGCACT